>JAKIYB010000194.1 GCA_022708765.1 Armatimonadota bacterium
CCCGTGAACGGGGCTTGTGCGGAGAGGTCGGGGAGGCCGGGGGGAAGAGGAAACGGCATGGAGGACGAGATTCAACCGAAGAAGCGGCGTCGGGGATGCGGGTGCGGCGCGGTGCTCCTCATCCTGCTGGTGCTGCTGGCGGGGGATTACTGGTGGTACCCGCGCACGGCGGCGCCGCGTGGTCCAAGCGCGAGCCACGGTGAAAACGCGCTGTGGGTGCGCTACACGTGGTATACCGGCGAGGAGACGGAGTCGGTGGAGCGGCTGGCGGCGCGGCTGCGGGAGGGTGGCATCAGCTCGGCATATTTTCACGTGCGCTATCTGACGCCAGATGGCACGCTGCGGTTCCGCCGGCTGGAGTCGGCGAAAAAACTGACGGAGGCGCTACACAAACTGGCGCCGGGGGTGATGCTCTACGCGTGGGTTTACGTGGGCAATGAAATTGCCCACGCCGAGGGGAAGCTGGACCCGGTGGACCTGGCTGACCCGCGAGTATGCGCGAACGCGGTGCAGTCGGCGAAGTGGCTGGTGGAGGAGTGCGGTTTCGACGGCGTGCAGTGGGATTACGAGGTGTGCGCCAACCGCGACAGCCGCCTGACGGCGCTGCTGGACGAGACGCGATCGGCAATGCCTGGAGCGACGCTCTCCGTCTGCGCGCCGGTCTGGACGCCCTGGCCGGTGACGGAGTTTTACGGTTGGGATGCCGCGTTCTTCGGCGAGGTGGCGAAGCGTTGCGACGAAGTGGCGGTGATGAATTACGACACGGCGATGGTGCTGCCGCGCTGGTATGTAGCCTGCACCCGCGAGCAGACGGCGCAGGTGACGCGCGCCGCGCAGGCGAGCAACCCGGACTGCCGCGTGCTGATCGGCGTGCCGACATACGGATATGGCGAAGGCGGCCCGTCGCATCACGCCTACGCGGAGAACCTGCGCATGGCGCTCATCGGCGTGCGCGACGGCCTCACCGACCGCCGCGCCGAACACGCCTCCTTCGCCGGGGTGGCGCTCTTTGCGGATTACACGACGGACGCGGGAGAATGGAAGCTCTACCGGGAGATGTGGGGAGATTCCACTCGGCCGTAGTGTGACCGGATTTCAGCGCAACACCGCGAAATCGGAAACTACTACAATAAAAGGTTAGGAATGGGAATCAGCCCCCTGTGAATAGGGCTTGGGCGGAGAGATCGAGACAGGTCCGGGCATTTTCTGCCGGACGGGGAAAGGTATGGGTCATGACACACCAGCATTTATCGCCGGAAGTGGAAGATTACCTGGAGCATCTGTATATGCGCCAGCATGAGGGGTACATGGGCGCGCTGCCGGAGTTGTCCGACCGAGGCATGGGGGAGTTGCTGCGGCATCACCTGGCCGTGTTTGAGGGCGGCGCAGTGACGCTGACAAAGGATGGGCTGGCGAAGGCGGAGCGGGCGGTGCGGCGGCACCGGCTGGCGGAGCGGTTGCTGCACGACGTGATTGACGTACACGGGCGCGACGTGGATCACGCCGCCTGCGAATTCGAGCATTCGCTGCATCACGGCGTGGACGAGCATATTTGCACGCTGCTCGGTCACCCGAAAACCTGCCCGCACGGCCGGCCTATCCCGCCGGGCAAATGCTGCCGGGAGAAAAAGCGCGCCGCCGACGCCGCCATCGCGCCGCTCTCCACGATGAAAAAGGATGAACGCGGCACCATTGCCTACCTCTCCAGCCGTCAGCCGGAGACGGTGCAGAAACTCATGGCCCTCGGCGCGCTGCCCGGCGCGACCGTTCACGTCATTCAGCTCTTCCCCAGCGTCGTCTTCCAGGTCGGGCAGACGCAGGTCGCCGTGGACAGCGCGCTGGCGGGAGATATTTACGTCCGGCGGGCGGGCGGATAGCAGATTCGTGGTATCGGGGCCGCGGATTTTCTAACCGCACGAGTTTACATTCAGTGGCAGGTCATGCGGATTGAAAATCCGCGGCCCCGATACATCATGTTCCGCTTATTCCGTGTGTTCCCGGTTGCTCCACATCTCCCATAGCGGCACGGCAATGAAGAGCAGCATGGGCACTCCAAGGAGCACGCGGGCCGCCCACACCAGCACCGCCCACTCGCGTGCGCCATAGGTGATGAGCCAGGGGGCGGCCATCTGCAACATCGCGCCGAGGACGGCGGCAAGGACGACGGCGGTTTTCCATGGCCGGGACCAGCCGCAGAGCAGGAAGACGTGGCCGAGGATGAAGAGCAGCAGCGGAACGGCGAAGAGATGGAAGTGCGTCGTCTCCAGCAATTCGCCGGCGGTTTTCGGGTAGATGCCCTGCGCTTCGTCGCCGGCGTAGTAGGTGGCGATGGCGGTGAGACTGCCCCCGCTGCGCGTAGCCGCCATCACGCCCATCGCCCCCATGCCGAGCAGCGTGAAGACGAGGAACAGGGTGTAGATGAGTTTCGTCTCCCATTTCAGGGTGGGCAGCGTCTGCCCCTGCGCCCAGGCCTTCATGCATCGCCTCCTTCCTCCAGCCGGGTGAAGGCGTCGGTGGCGTGCCGGTGGCCGTCGGCATCCAACAGCAACACGGCAAGGTCGCGCTCCCGCGCCACGGCCAGCCCATCCGCCTGACCGAGCACAAAGAGGCCAGTGGAGAGCGCATCGGCGTCGGTCGCGGAGGGCGTCACCACGGTGGCGCTGAGCGTGCCGACCGCCGGCCGTCCGGTGCGCGGGTCCACGATATGGGAGTAGCGCGTCCCGGCGATGAACAGGCCACGGGCATCATCCGCTGACGTTGAGACGGAGCCCCGCGCCAGCCAGATCGTCGCCAGCGCGATATCAGGGTCGCGCGGGTCGCGGATCTCCACCGGCCACCCCGGCGCCCCGGGCGGCGGGCCGATGGCGAGGAGCTGACCGCCGAAATTGAGCAGCGCGCCGGTGATGCCCTGTTCGCGCAGCACGCGCGCGGCGGCGTCCAGCGCGTACCCTTTGCCGATGCCGCCCACTTCGACGCGGAATCCCTCACCCAGGCGGGCTTCGTGACGCGCGGCATCCAGCGTGAGCTGGCGGGCATCCACCCGCGCCCGCGCCGCCCGGATGGCCGCCGCGTCGGGGAGGGTGTTCGCCGCCGCCGCGTCCTTCCACAGCCGCACCAGCGGGTACACCGTCATGTCGAAGGCGCCGCGCGTGGCGCCATACAGCGCCTGGCCGCGCGCCAGCAGATCGAAGGCCTCCGGACTCAGCGCCAGCGCGCCCGCGGCATTCAGGCGGGAGAGTTCGCTCTCCCGCCTGAATGTGCTGAAGAGTGCTTCCAGCCGCGCCACTTCCGCGAAGGCCGCGTTGGCGGCACCGTCGGCTGTCGCGCGGTCGGGGGCGTGGACGGTGATTTCCAGCAGGGTGCCCATCAGGTATTGCGTCCGGCGGACGGGCCGCCGGCCCAGGGGCACGTCCGAGGCGCCCGCCGACGCCAGCAGGATGGGCGAGCCGTCCCCGGCGCTTTTCTTTGGCAAGACGAGGGTATCCAGATAGGCCAATACGGCGCGGATGCCATCCGTGATGGAGCGGCAGGAGATGGTCGCTCCGCTGATGTTGCGGATGTCGCCGTGCAGTTTCAGTTTGCTGTCACTGTTCTTCCCTTTATATTGATCAAGGAAGCGGCGCTGGCGAATCTCGCCGCCGTGCGACTCACGGTACGCGAGCAACTCGACCATGGTGATGACGCCTTTTGGATCGGTCGCCACCATGTAGGTGAAGGGCTGGCTTTTTCCGCGCGCATCGGTGATGATGGCGTACCCGAGCAACTTATCCGCTTTTTTTCCGGTAAAGCAGGTGAATTTCGGCGAGAGTCCTTTGCGGCCCAGGCGTTTCTCCAGTGTTTTCACCTCTTCTTTTGTCGCGGTGATGGCGCGCGACTCCACCACCACGTCCCCGGGGAAGGCAAGTTTCAACGCCTCATCGCGGGTGAGATACTCCACGGCTCCCGCCGGCGGCAGCGCCAGCAGGAGCGTGAACACGAGACTCAATAATACATATCGCATATCGAAATACCTGATCCTCTCCCCTCCCCACGGAGGAACGTGTGGGGAGGGGAGAGGGATACGAGGCGGCTATCGAAGCCGTCGCCTTCATGACCTTCAGAACATCCAGCCGATGCCGAAATTGATCAGCGTAGATTCCGTGCCGGCGGCATCTTTGCGGAGCTGGTAGTCCGCTTTCGTCACCAGGTTGGCGACGGGATAAAAAGCAAGGCCGACGGTAAGGTCACGCCGGTCACCGGCGAGATTTTTCGCCACGCCCGCCGGCATCTCGGCCTGAGTGTCATATTTTTCGTAGCGGGTGAAGAGCACGGCGTCGGCTTCCGCCAGCCTGCCCTGCTTGACGCTCTCCGGCAGGAAATGCCAGCCGCCTTCCACGTACCAGCCTTTCATTTTCGCGGCGGTGCCATTGCCCAGGCCGGCGGCGCCATGCACGCGGTCTTCGGCATAAACGCCGCGAAAGTCAAGCGGGCCGACGCGGTATTCGGCATCCGCCGAGAGCACCGTCAGGCTGGCGTTTACGCCGGGGTTCGTGCCGCGGTTGCCGTTATTCGCGCCGCCGGTGTAGCCGCTGACGCCGACGCGCAGATCCCGCGAGGGCAGCGGGCGGATATCCACGCGGCCGGTGACGGCCACCTGATTCAGGCTGGGCTGCTCCTTCATGCGCCCGCCGCGAATGCCGCTCAACGCGTTGAATTTTGAGCCGTCCAGGCCGTTGACCACGTATGCTTCATAGGAAAGGTTCTCCCCCAGCTTGCCGTAGACGCCGATGCCGTCGGACGACCAGGTGCTGGGAATGATGACGGTGTCTACCTGCGGGCGCTCGACGCCATAGAAGGTGCTGGGTTCGTGGCGCTGGTTGATGATGCCGATGGGCGTGAGCACGCGCCCGGCGCGGACGCTGACCGGTTCGCTGAGCGCGAAATCCAGGTACAACTGCTCGATGGCGACTTCGCCGTGACCGTCATTCACGAAGGCATGCTCGATTTCCGTCTCGGAGTGGAGCTGGATCCAGTCGGCAAATTCGTAACCCATGTAGAGCACGAAGCGATGGATGTCGAACTTATCCTTGCCCGCGCCTTCCACGAAGTTGGCGTGCAATTCGCCGTAGCCGCCGACCGAAAAAGGGGAGCCGGATGCCTCCTGAGCGACCGCGCGCAGAGAACCGAGGGCCAGCACAAGGGCAAGGATCGGTATGATCCGCCCGCCGGCGCCAATAAACTGCTGGGACATGTGTTACCTCCGATGGGGTGGTGTGAATTCCGAGTAGGATGCTCGGGAATTTAGTTATTACTCATGTCGTAATTAGCGTGTACTAATATATATCATAGCGCTGACTACTCTGTCAAGCGCCGCGGGAAAAAGATTTTCCGCCGGGCGCCACACCGAATCGGGCCTGCCGGCGTTTAACCGATTTTATCCATGATGCGGGGGTTTCCCATGTGTCAATTCACCGCGCTCACGGTCGTCCTGCTGCTGGCATCGGTGGTGAAGGCGTTGCATGACTTCCTGGCGGCGGGGTGGGGATTAGCACGGGGAACTGAACAGGAAGGTTCACCACGAAGAAGGAAGGCACGAAGAGTTATTGGTTTGTGATATTTCGCGGTAACTCAGTCTATTGATGTGGTAACCATGCGCACCGTCGGGAATGCCACGGCGGGACATTCCCGACAGGACGAGTGGGCTGATACGAAGAGGGAGCGGTGATGGAGTGTCCTTCGGACGCCGTTACCGTTTCTCCCGCAGCATCGCTCCGGCTTCATTTGCTACCGCAGGGATCGTCGAATGCGCCAGTGCCTGCACAATCTCGCGAAAGCGTTTGGTTTGCAGCCCTTCTCTATTCGCAATTGCCAGCAACATGGCCTGGCGGGTGTGTGATGTGCCGGTGATCCATGACTTGATATGCGGATCATCCGGTCCCCAGCCCTTGCGGGGGATGATGTGCTCGAAGAGGCAGCAGAGTAAAAGGCTGTTTATCTCCGGGTCGTTTTTCCCAAGCAGGCGCTCAAGCTTCACCCAGACAGCATCGAGCAGCGTATCATCCGTATGGAGCAGCATCTCAAGCTCATTGCCGGCATAGAAGTCCGCATACCGCTCGATGACAGCCAGCAGTAATTCTGCCAGGCGCATTCGGTCTACCGGCGAGCAGCAATAACCTGCTTGATCAATAGCGGCATCACGTACGGCTTTGTCCTCATCCATCATCCAATGCGCGAAGTCGTTCCAGTCCACCTGTCCAAGCGCGACGAGTTCTCTGATGGCGTTGACACGAACCTTTGGGTCAGCATCATCCAACCAGGTGCGTAATTCCGCGGCGTATTCGACCATTTGAGCGTTCTCGTCCATGATGAGAGTATAACACAGTGAGTGGTGCGATTGGGCGCACGGTTGCATCCTGGGCGAAGGCGTGATAGGATAAACAGGGGTTTGATCACCCTCAGCGGGCGCGCACGCATCGTAGCTGTATAATCGAGGACCTAATGCCTGCCACTTCCACGCGCCGGCGGCCGCCGGCGAAGAAAACGAAAGGGAAGCCCGCGGCGTCTTCCGCGCCGCAGGGGAAGCCCATTGGCTTTGAGCTGCTGGGGCTGGGCTGTATCATGCTTGGCATCATGCTGCTGCTCTCCGGCGCGTTCGACAGCGGTTTTTCCCGTGTGCTGCTTTTCGGGCTGCGGACGCTCTTCGGCACCGTCGGCGCCTGGGGCATCGCCCTCGCCCTCATTGCCCTTGGCCTGCTGCTCTTAATTAAGCTGGAGCGGGTGCACGCGCCCATCACCGCGCTGGGCACCGGGCTGACATTCCTCGCCGCCATCAGCATGGCGCAACTGAGCTACAGCTCCGTCTGGATGCCGGCGGTCTTCATCAAATCGCCCGGCGGTTTCTTCGGCAGCCTGTTTGCCTGCGGCTTCTTCGCCATTTTCAACCAACTGGCATGGGTGCTGCTCGTGTTCATGGCGCTCTGCGGCGTGGCGTTGATGACCGACGCGCCGTTGTGGCGAGTGGTGCAGTGGCCGTTCAAAGCGGTCTTTTACTTCTTCCGCTGGATTGCCAGCCCCATGGCCCAGCGCCTGCATGAGCAGCGCGAGGCGGCGCGCGCGGCGAAGGTGGCCGCGCTGCAGGCGGAAGAGGCGCTAAACACCCCGCGGCGACTGGCCGGTCCGCCGATTCTGCCGGAACCCACGGTGCGCCCGGCGCCGATCATTCGCCCGCCGCTGACGGAGGCGCCGGTGGAGCAGGACGCCCCCGCGCTGCTGTTGCCGCCCATCACCGGCGCGACGTCGCCGGAGAATCCCGAGCAGCTCACCTTTGATGAATCCGAACCCGAGCCGGAAGGAAAGCGCAAGCGCAGTCCGAAGGCCAAAAGCGCCGAGGACGAAGCCGAAGCACGGGCATATACACTGCCGCCGACCACGCTGCTGACACTCACCCCGCGGCCCGCCGGCGCGCAGAAGGACGATACCCCGGAGAAGATCCTGCGGCTGGAGGAGACGCTGCGCAGTTTCGGCATTGAGGGGAAGGTGACGGCGGTGGAGCGCGGGCCGCGCGTGGTGCGTTTTGAGGTGGTACCGCCGCCGGGCATCCGCGTGAACCGCATCGTGAACCTGGCCGACGACCTGGCGCTGGCGCTGGAGGCGCTGGACGTGCGGGTAGAAGCCCCCGTGCCCGGCAAGGGCGTGGTGGGCATCGAGGTGCCGACGAAAGAGCTTTCGCTGGTGGACCTGCGCGAAATATTGGAAGCGGACGTGATGCGCAAGGCGAAATCGCCGCTCACCTTCGTGCTGGGGCGGGACATTGCCGGGCAGCCGCGGGTGGCCGATCTGGCGAAGATGCCGCACATGCTCATTGGCGGAGCCACCAATTCGGGCAAGAGCGTCTGCCTC
>JAKIYB010000195.1:0-3407 GCA_022708765.1 Armatimonadota bacterium
GTGTGGGCCATCGGCACCGGCAAGGTTTGCGACCCCGCCGAAGGCAACCGTGTCATTGCCGGCATCCGCGCCGTGGTGCGCCAGATGCTCGGTGACGCCGCCGCCGATGGCGTGCGCATCCAGTACGGCGGCAGCGCCACCCCGGATAACATCGCCGAAATCATGGCGCAGTCCGATATTGACGGTGCCCTTGTCGGCGGCGCCTCCCTCAAGCCCGCCTTCGCCGAGAAACCCGTGGGAACGATGGCAGTAAGAAAGCCAAGCCTCGAAGGGGCGACAGCAACGGGCTGTCGCCCCTTCGAGCTGTAATCCGTGCTATACTATCGGTGCCATGCCTGCCTTCGCCACCGCCCAGTCCGCCCACCGCGCCGCGCTGGAGCGCCTCTTCGTCGGAGAGACGCCAGCGTATCTCCTTTGCCTCACCAGCGACTACGCGGGCTACTACGGGCCGTACGAGGACGCGGCGTTCGCGCGGTGGCGCGACGGCGAACTGGCGAAGATTGCCGATAACCTGCTGCTCGCTGGCGAGGATACGGTGAATTTCCGCCCGCCGGTGGTGGAATTCAGCCCGCTGGGCGTGCATTGCGTGGATGCCCTTTTCGGCGCGCGGGTGTATCAGTACGAAGGCCAGTGGTGGTCCGACCCGCTGCCCGGCCGGTTGGCCGACCTCGATTTCGTGGATGTGCCGGAAGCGCCGATAGTGCAATGGATGACCACTGCCATCGCCGATCTGCTGTCACGGCTGCCGGCGGAGCTGGAAGTCGCCGGACCAGTCTTCTCCTCCACGCTCAACGTCGCGGTGAACCTCTTCGGCGAGAGCGCGCTGGAGGACGTGATGGATCCCAGCGCGGGGACCATTACCGGCCTCTGCGCCATCACCGCCACCATTTGCCGCCTTCATGGCTGGCTGCGGTCGATGTTTCCCACGCGCGTGCGCTTCTACTGTTCCTCGGCCCGCTACGCGCCCGATGGGGTGGGGCACCTCTGTGGCTGCAGCACCCAGCTCCTCTCCGCCGACGTCTATGCCCGCGTCTTCGCCCCCTTCGACGAGCACGTGCTGCTCATGTATCCCGGCGGCGGCACGCTGCACCTCTGCGGCCTGCATGCCCAGCACATCCCCCGCTGGCACGCCATGCGCCCCCTGCGCGGCGTCCAGCTCAACGATGCCGCCGCCGACGATTTTCCCGCCTACTACCACGGTTTGCGCGACGACCAGGTCATCTACATCGCCCCCACCGATGCCATGCCGTTGGAGGAGATCCTGCGCGTCAGCGGCGGCCGACGGGTGATTCTACAGGGACCACTGGAAGGACGGATTCCGTTATGAGTGAAACCCTGTTGAAGCAGATCAGTCTCAGTCTGCTCGCGCTCGTCTTTCTGCTGGCATTCGGGCTGCTGGGGTATACGATGATCGGCGTGCCGCGCATTGTCTGGATGCTGGCGGATATGAATATCCAGGTTCCGCCGCTCACCCTCCTCGCCATCTCGGCGACGAAGTTCGTCACCAATCCCGTCAACATCATCCTCGCGCTGCCCATCCTCGGCCTGCTGGCGGTAGGTCTCATTCTCAAAGAAAGCTTCATGCCCGTGCCCGCGCGTCTGGGTATCAACGGTGCCCTCGCCCTGATACTGGCGGTGCTGCTGGCGCTGATGATTATCGCGATGCAACTACCATTGTCACAGGTCGGCACGATTCGTTAGGCTTGCCAGCACCCGTTCAACGGAGTAGACTAAAACACCTCACTGGAAAGGATCACTCCCATGCGCAAGGTGAAACAGCTCACCGCGGAATCGTTCAAGCCCTTTGGCACCTTCGGCGCCCTCACGCCGCCTACTGACACCCCGCTGGTGGATGCCGGCGTCATAAAGTTCTGGCCGGACTGCGGCGGCGTGCTTTCTCTCGGCCCCTTCGGCAATAACGAAGTGGCTATCGGCGTCTGCCAGGTGACCTGGCGCAACCCGCAGGTGGATGTGACCGAGTTTCACAGCTCTACCGGCGAGGGCAACATCCCCCTCGACGGCGACATCTACATCCACGTCGCCCCGCCAAGTCCCGGCGACGAACCCCCGCTGGACGCCTTCGAAATTTTCCGCGTCCCGCAAGGCACCTGCGTCGTGCTCAAGCCCGGCGTCTGGCACCATGCCCCCTTCTCGACCAAACCGGGCGCCGTCGTCAACACCGTCATCCTCCTCCCCCAGCGCACCTACGCCAATGACTGCGAAGTGGCGGAACTGGATGCGGATGAAGTGGTGACGTTTGAAGCGTGATTTTTATACGCGGGGATTTCAATCCCCGCGTAGCATCTTCATCAGCGACGACTTGAGCGAGCGACACGACTGCGTGCCGCGCCCGTTGCCGGCGGCAAATGCGGTTCTGATATGGGTGACTTCCGTTACCAGGGGCAGGGAGGCGTTATGAATCGCCGACAGTGGCTTGTCGCCATCATCATCCTCCTACTCATTTGCGTCACCGCGCTGTTTCCGCGCGATAACTATGGTCGCCTGTATCCCTTCTACGCGCGGACCTGGCAATATGACCCCTGGCCGCACCTGCTCTGCTGGCTCGCGCTGTTGTCGGCAGGTGGATTGCTGCTGTGGGTCACCTCCGAACGTGGCAAGCAGCCCAGCTTGCTGCGCCGCGCCATAGCCCTTTGCGGCGCAGTCTCGTTGGCCATCATCGGTTTCGTCCCGCCAGACGCACATTTCCTCTTCGCGCGTTTCGTGCAAATCAACAGCGGATTGTGGGCTTTGCGCCTGCTCGTCGTCCTGCTCATGACGCTCTGCTGGCTGTGGGTGGCGGAAAAGCGCTCCCGCTGGGGCACGGCGCAGCGCCTGGTGATGTTCATTGTCACCGGCGTCATGGTTGCCGGTCCGCTCCTCTTCCCCTCACGTATCGGCTTTTACTACGCTGACTTTTTTGAATTCGGCTTCGTTTATCTTCCGCCCGCACTGCTTCTTGTGGGCATCATGGGTCTCGCGGACCTGGCTGATTCACATCGGAAAGTGCCAGAACAAGATACATAACTCTGCCCTCCTTCCCATCTTCGCGGTAACAGGTGCAATCCCGGCTCAGCACTCCCGTTAAAAAACATGCGTTTTCCACCGAAATCCGTTATAATAGAACGTCATGTCTCAGCGATTTGTGCTCACCAGTCCTTATCAGGCCAGCGGCGATCAGCCGGCGGCGATTGAACGGCTCCAGGCCGGCCTCGCGCGCGGCGACCGGTTTCAAACGCTCCTCGGCGTTACCGGTTCGGGGAAGACGTTCACCGTGGCGAATCTCATTGCCGAAGTGCAGCGTCCCACGCTGGTTATTGCCCCGAATAAAACGCTGGCTGCGCAGCTCTGCGAGGAATTTCGCGCGCTCTTCCCGGAGAGCGCGGTGGAGTATTTCGTCTCCTACTACG
>JAKIYB010000195.1:3417-7869 GCA_022708765.1 Armatimonadota bacterium
GCCTACATCCCGCAGAGCGACACCTACATCGAAAAGGACTCGGCAATCAACGAGGAGATTGACCGCCTGCGCCACTCCGCCACCCAGGCGGTGCTGGAGCGCCGCGACACCATCATCGTCGCCTCCGTTTCCTGCATCTACGGCCTCGGTTCGCCGGAGGACTACCAGCAGATGACGGTGCAGCTCGCTGTCGGCGAGGATTATCCCCGTGATGCCATCATCCGCCGGTTGGTGGACCTGCAGTTCAAGCGCAACGACATCGCGTTGGAGCGCGGCACCTTTCGCGTGCGCGGAGATGTGCTGGAAGTGCATGCGGTAGACACCAAGCAGATTACCCGCGTGGAAATGTTTGGCGACACCGTCGAGCGCATCAACATCCTCGAACCGGTGACCGGCGAAATCCTTGAAGAGCCGCTACGCGCAACCATCTTTCCCGCCAGCCATTATGTCTCGCTGCCTGAGAAGCAGGAAGCGGCGCTGGCCGCCATCGAGGAGGAACTGGCGATACGGCACAAATGGCTATTGGAAGAAGGGAAGCTGCTGGAGGCGCAGCGCCTGCTTCAGCGTACGAATTATGACCTGGAGATGATACGCGAAGTCGGCTACTGCAACGGCATCGAAAATTACTCGCGCCACTTTGACGGCCGCCAGCCCGGCCAGCCGCCCTTCACGCTGCTCGATTACTTCCCGCGCGATTTCCTCTGCGTGATGGACGAGTCGCACCAGGGCGTGCCGCAGTTGCACGGCATGTATGCCGGCGACCGCTCGCGCAAAGAATCGTTGGTGGATTTCGGTTTCCGCCTGCCCAGCGCCTTTGACAACCGCCCGCTCACCTTCGACGAGTTCGAGGCGCGCATCGGTCAGGTCATCTTTGTCTCCGCCACCCCCGGCCCGTATGAGCGCGCGCACAGCACACAGATTGTCGAGCAGATCGTCCGCCCCACCGGCCTCATTGATCCTGAGGTGGTGGTGCGCCCCACGCGCGGGCAGGTGGATGATCTCATCGGCGAGATTCAACAGCGCGTGGAGGTGGGCGAGCGCGTGTTGGTGACCACTCTTACGAAGAAGATGGCGGAAGATCTGACCGATTACCTCATCGAACTGGAGGTGAAGGTCCACTACCTGCACAGCGACCTGCAGACTTTCACCCGTTCGGAGATCCTTCGCGACCTGCGGTTGGGCGTCTATGACGTGGTGGTGGGCATCAACCTGCTGCGCGAGGGATTGGACCTGCCGGAGGTGACGCTGGTCGCCATCCTCGACGCGGACAAGGAAGGCTTCCTGCGTTCTGAAACCTCGCTCATCCAGACCATCGGCCGCGCCGCGCGCAACGTGAAGGGCACCGTCATTATGTATGCCGACAATATCACCGACTCCATGCGCCGGGCTATTGATGAGACGAACCGCCGCCGCGCCGTGCAGCAGGCATACAACGAGGAACACGGCATCACCCCGATGACCATCGTCAAGGATGTGCGGGAACTGCTCACCGCCGGCCTTGTCGCGGAGGACGAGCCCGTCTACGAGATCGACGGTGGCGAAGACGCGCGCACCCATGAAGACCGCATCGCTGACATCGAGAAGCGCATGCTCGCCGCCGCCCGTGAACTGCGCTTCGAGGAGGCCGCCCAACTGCGCGACCAGCTCATCCAACTGCAGGGCAAACCGGCGCAAGCCGGTCCAGCTACCCCGAAAAAGCACCTGAACGCCAAACAAGCCGTCCGCGCCCGGCGGGGACACCGATAATCGAAAAGCGCTTCAGTCCATCCCGTTCGTAGTCAGGCACGCAGCGACAGCGGAGTGCCGTCGTGTAGTGCAATCAGTTCGCGAATCAGCTAATCCTCTTGACGAGTAAGCGGTTCCTTCGTATGCTGGGTGCAGCATGCGCGGAAAGGATGTTCAGCCGATGGCAGAACCGATAGTTGTGCGGTTTACAGTGTCATTTTCAGACTATTACGCGGCATATCTTGTGCATAACCGTGTCGGTTTCAGATCTGCATTGTATTCGTTTGTCAATATCGCATCAGTATTTATCATCGTCGCTGCACTCGCTGGTATCATTCTGTCTCATGGTAACAAAGTACCGGCAGGGATTCTATTAATAACACTCGGTCTTGTTGGCATCATGCGTATGCAACTAATGAAGTGGTATTTTCATTCTATATATATAAAAACACCTGGGAAAGATGCTGTAGTTGAATACCGATTTACTCCAGATGGCGTTTCCGTTACGTCAGAACTAGGCTCTTCTGAACTCGTATGGTCGGCACTTCACAAGGTCGTTCAAAGTGAAAAATACATATTACTCTACCAGCAACCGAATCTGTTTCACTATCTCCCAGTAGCTAGTTTTCAGGATGCGAAGAACGTTGAGCGGTTTACGCAAATGGTTGACTCGCACGAAATTCCATATGTCGTCATAAGATAGTCACCAGATACCATTCTCAAACGGCACTCCGTTCCTGCTGTGTGCCTCATGGCGAACAGGTCCTCATGAAAACAGGGGGACGACATCGCTGCCATCCCCTGTAACCTGTCACCGCCCTCACGCCGCTTCCATCTTTTCCACCTTCTTCATCGCCGCCTTATACACTTTCACGTACTTCTTCGCTGACGATTCCCAGGAGAAGTCGCAGGCGAAGGCGTTCTGTACCACCTTGTCCCAGCAGCCTTTCACGTCCATGTAGCACTTCAGCGCGCGGATGATTGCTTCGGTGAGCGCTTCCGGCGTGTAGTCGGTGAAGACGAAACCGTTGCCTTTGCCACGGCCGTTGCCCTTGAACTCCTTCACTGTATCAGCAAGGCCGCCGGTGGCGCGCACCACCGGAATGGTGCCGTAAGCGAGGCTGATGAGCTGTCCCAGACCGCACGGTTCATAGCGTGACGGCATCAGGAAGAAATCCGACGCCGCGTAAATGCGGTGCGCCAGCGCGTTGTCGAATTTCAGCGCGATGGCCAGCTTATCCGGGTGCGCTTTCGCCAGCCGTTCCAGCATGTCATGATAGTGCGCGTCACCGGTGCCCAGGATGACTACCTGCATCGGCAGTTCATCCAGCATCGGCGGCAGCACCTCTTCCAGTAGATCGAGGCCCTTTTGCGAGGAAAGTCGGCTGACGATGCCGAAGAGCGCCGTGTCCGGCTCGTCCGGCAGGCCCATCTCTTGCTGCAGTTCCGCCTTGTCCTCCGCCTTCCCGCTCAGATCGTTTGCGGAGAAATGCGCCGGAATGAATCCGTCCGTGACCGCGCTCCACTCGTGATAATCAATGCCGTTGAGAATGCCGTACAGGTTGTCCTTCCGGTAGGTCAGCACGCCGTCCAGCCGCTCGCCGAATTCCGGCGTCTGAATCTCTTCCGCGTAAGTCTCGCTCACCGTACTCAGCGCGTCGGCATACATCAATCCGGCCTTCATGAAGTTGAAGCCGCCGTAGAACTCCAGTTTGTCCCAGGTGAACAGTTCCCGCGGCAGCCCCGCGAGTTCCATAATGTGCGGGCTGAACTGCCCCTGATAGGCGAGATTGTGGATGGTGTAGAGCGTGGCGATATTTGTATATCCAGGCCGGTTTGCGAATAGCGTTTTCAAATAGACCGGCACTAATCCGGTATGCCAGTCGTTGCAGTTGATCACGTCCGGCGTCCAGCCCAGGTACGGCAGCATCTCCAGGATGGCACGGCTGTAGGCGACGAATCGGTGATCGTCATCCGCCTGGCCATACAGGCTGTCGCGGTCAAACAGGTAATCATCGCGGAGAAAGTAAGTGGTGACGCCGGGGATGGCGTCGCTTGCCTCGATGCTCACCTCGATGGTCTCGTTTCCATGCGGAATGCGGAACGCCGGCGTCACCGGGCGCAGCCCGTACTTCTCGCCGTCTATGCTGCCGTAGCGCGGCAGCACGATGCGTACGTCATGCCCTTGCGCGGCCAGCACTTTCGGCAGCGCGCCCGCTACGTCCGCCAGCCCGCCCGTCTTTGCGAACGGCACTACTTCGGCGGACGCGTAGAGAATCTTCATACTCGATGCCATGAACCCCCCCTTCACCATGCACGCCCGGCGACACGCGTGAACGGGAGTCAGACGCGCGCGCCGGCAGCCGCCTGGACCAGCGCCGTGAACAGCCGCGCCTGCACGGGGTCGGTGGCGGCCATCTCTTCCGGGTGCCATTGTACCCCAAGGGCGAAGCGAGCGCCAGTCGCGCAGAGCCCCTCGATCAGTCCGTCGGGGGCGGTGGCGACAATCGAAAAGAGTGTACCGGGATTTCGTGGCGCCTGGTGGTGAAAAGAGTTCACATGGAGATGAAGATCTGCGCAAGTTTCATGATCGGGGAGAAGCGCGCGTGCCAGCAGGGAGCCGGCCGTCACGATAACCTCGTGCGAGGGTTCCGGGCGGGGGAGCGTCTGGCGATGCGTGAAAGCGCCGTCGCATTGCGTGGGGATATCCTGCCACAGGTCGCCGTC
>JAKIYB010000196.1:0-420 GCA_022708765.1 Armatimonadota bacterium
GGACAACCTGGACCTGGCCCGACGGGCCGGCCCGCTGGTGTGGCTGATTGCCGGCGCGAAGCCTTCCCCCCGGCGCGCGGGCGTGCGGACCGGGCAACGACCCGAGCAAAAGGTGGCTGAACCCTTGGCAAAGATGCGAGAGATTCTGGAGAGCCGTCAAACCGTGATTCCTCACGGAGATATCGAGCTGGATACCACGACCCTCGAGCCTGGTGAGGCCGTCGAGCAGGTGCTCGACTGGCTGAATCAAGTACGCGTGCACCTCGGCGAGCGCTCGTATGATATCCAGATCGCCGAGGGCTGCCACGCCGACGTCGGGCCCTTCCTCGCGCGGCTGCCCGAACGGGTCAGCTCCGTCGTGCTCATTAGCCACCGGCCGGTATACCGCCATTACGGAGACGCGTTGCGCGCGGGCATCGA
>JAKIYB010000196.1:433-7145 GCA_022708765.1 Armatimonadota bacterium
GGCGGGCCTGACCTGCCATTCGCTGCCAGTGCCCGCGGGCGAGCGTTACAAGAGCCTGCAGACCGCCGGCCGCCTCTACGGTGACCTTATCCAGCGCAAGGTGGACCGGAAAGCGGTCATCGTGGCGCTGGGCGGTGGCGTCATCGGCGATCTCGCCGGCTTCGTGGCCGCTACCTACGAGCGCGGCATCCGCTTCGCGCAGGTGCCCACCACCCTCCTCGCGCAGGTGGACAGCTCGGTGGGCGGTAAAGTGGGGGTGAACCATCCCCTGGGCAAGAATATGATCGGCGCCTTCCTGCAACCGCAAGGGGTGTTCATTGACCCGCGCACGCTGGACACGCTGGCGCTGCGCGAACTGCGCAGCGGCATCGCCGAAGTGGTGAAATACGGCGTCATCGCCGATAGCGATTTCTTCGGCTTCCTGGAAAGCCATGTGGATGAGATACTGCGGCGCGACCCGCTGGCCATCACCCACATCATCCGCCGCTCCTGCCAGATCAAGGCGCGCGTGGTGGAACAGGACGAGCGCGAAGCGAACCTGCGCGCCATCCTCAACTATGGCCACACCACTGCCCACGCGGTGGAAACCTACACCGCCTACGAGCGCTACACCCATGGCGAGGCGGTGGGCGTCGGCATGGTGGTGGCGGCGCGCATCGCTCACGCGCTGGGCATGCTCAAGGCCGAACCGGTGCATCGCATCACCCGCCTGCTGGAGCGGTTTGGCCTGCCCACGCATCTCCCCAAAGCCGACCCCGGCGTGCTGATGAGCCTGATGGATACCGACAAAAAAGCCGTCGCCGGCCAGGTGCGCTTCGTGCTGCCCACCCGCATCGGCGACGTGCAGCTCGTGGACAACGTCCCCAAAGACGTGCTGCGCCGGGCCATCAAGGAGTCGCTGGAACTGTAACCTGGCGGGCGAGAGACCCAATACCATTCACATACGATTGCTCCGCGTGGTGAGTCAGCCTCGTTATGCCGTCATATTTCCTTATCAATCTCCCCTCCCCACGTAGGGGAGGGGCTGGGGGAGAGGTGGCGCGTGCCAGACGCAAATCCTTATTTCAATGGCATGGCGCAAGTGGGAGATCATCGAGCCGCCGGCAGACGATGCTACCGTCCTTTCAGGACTTTGGATGTATCACGGCACCTGCCCCACGGGTTCCGCTGCCGCGCCACCCGTGGCTAACGGCTTTCACCCCGTCACCTCTTCACCCCGTCACCCCTCCACCAGCGCCGCCACGATGCGATCCATGGCCATGGCGTGCGAGCCTTTGACGAGAACGAGGTCGCCGGGGGCGAGGAGTTCCCGAGCGGCGGCGATGGCGCTGTCGTGGTCGGGATACCAGCGGGCGCGGGGATCGTCGGCGCCGGCCACGAAGTCGCGGCCCAGGTCACCGACCGCAAGAAGGGCGTCGAGGTTGAGGGTCATCGCGTAGCGGCCAATCTCGCGGTGGAGGTCGCGCTCGGTGGGTCCGAGCTCGCGCATGTCGCCGAGGATGGCCACCCTGCGGTTGCCCGGCATCTCCGCCAGGCAGCGCAGGGTGGCGCGCATGGCGTCGGGGTTGGCGTTGTAGGTGTCGTCAATGACGCGAAAACCGCCGGGGGCGGCGACCACGTGCATGCGCCCCGCCGCGCCGCGATACGCGGCCAGTCCCGCCTGCGCCGCCTCCAGGCTGGCGCCGGCGATCATCGCCGCGGCGGTGGCGGCCAGCGCGTTCGGCACCTGGTGGCGCCCGGCGGCGCCCAGGCGCACCGGCGCTTCGCCGCGCGGAGTTGCCAGCGTGAAACGCGCGCGGCCCTCGTCGTCCAGTGTCACCGCGCGCGCCGCGTAATCGGCGGCGTCGGTTTCCCCCACGCTTACCACCGGGCCGGGGGCGTGGGCGCGCAGCAGGGCGAAGTAGGCGTCCTCGCGCGGCAGGACCGCCACGCCGGTCGGCGCCATCTCATCCAGCAGCTCCGCCTTCGCCAGCGCGATTTCCTCCCGCGAACCGAGCAGCTCCAGGTGGGTGACGCCGATATTGGTGATGACGCCGATGGTGGGCGCCGCCAGTGCCGCCAGATAGCCGATCTGCCCGCGCCCGCGCATGCCGAATTCCACCACCACCGCCTGGTGCTCGGTGGTGAGGCGCAGCAGCGTCTGGGGCAGGCCCACCTCGTTGTTCTCGTTACGCGGCGTCTTCAGCACGGTGAATTCCTGCTCCAGAATCGCCGCCGTCATCTCCTTGCTGGTGGTTTTGCCCGCGCTGCCGGTAATGCCGATGACCGGAAGCTGAAAACGCCGGCGGTGGTATTGCGCCAACTCGCCCAGCGCGTAGAGGGTGTCGGTGACTTCAATGAGCGTCCAGGCGCCGCTGCAGGTCTTGCGGCGCGCCACGCCGGGCACCTCCTGCTGCACCAGCGCGCCCGCCGCGCCCTTCTCACAGGCGGCGTCCAGATATGCGTGCCCGTCAAAGCGCTCGCCTTTCAACGCGATGAAAAGCTCGCCCGGCTGCAGCGCGCGCGTGTCGGTACAGATTCCGGTGAAACGCGGATGCGGGCCGGAGAGGAGCAGTTGCCCTTTGGTGGCGTCGAGTACCTGCGTGACGGTGAAGGTGGCCATGGCCGTATTGTAGCGTGACGTGGAGTGGGCGTCCAGCGATGGCGCAGATCGCATGCTTGTCGAACACTTCACACAAATTTCTACACAAGCTATTGATTTATTATTCAATCGCTTGTATGGTTAACTAAGATAAGATACTGTCCCTGTGAGATGGATGCGCGATACACTCCCGTATTCGCCCATCATCACGTGGGCACGCGCTGCGCTGCATGCCAGGTAATATAGAGATCAGCAACTGTCCCATTTCAGGACGTCGTTACAGTGATGAAAGGATTATCACCAATGGCGGACCAGGACACGCCGTCTGGCACTGATGATAAGCAGTGTCTCGAAGTTGAGCTTCGCGACACCCGGAAACGGCTGAAAGAACTCACCGATCTCATCAACCGCGGCGTCGCAGTGATCTTCCGCTGGCGGCTGGAACCGGGCGCCTCGCCGGTGGAATATGTCTCCGAAACCGTGCGGCAGTTCGGCTATACCCCCGAGGATTTCACTGCCGGCCGCGTCTCCTGGCCGGGCATCACCCACCCCGATGACGTGCCCCGTCTGGAGGCCGAAGTGGCCGACTATACCGCGCGCGGCGAGCGGCACTTCCACCAGCAGTACCGCATCGTCACCGCCGGCGGCGAAATACGCTGGATTGACGACCACACCGTCGCCGTGCATGACGACGCGGGCAACCTGACCCACTACGAGGGGATGCTGCTGGATATCACCACACAGAAACAGACGGAAGCCGCGTTATCCCGGCGCGACGAAGAGCTGCGGCTTATCGTCGAGAACACACTGGACGTCCTCTATACCTTTGATGTACGCACCGGCGAGGTCACCTATATCAGCCCCGCGGTGACGCGTTGGCACATATCACCGGAGGAGATCATCGGCAGGTCGGTCACCGATTTCATCCATCCTGACGATACCGAAATCGTGGCGCGCGATCTCGAGACCACCGTCACCACGGGAAAAAGCTTTCTCTCCCGGTTCCGTCTCATCGTGCCTGATGGGCGGGTGGTGCCCGTCGAGGAGTTTGGTAAACCGATCTGGCAGGACGGCGCGGTGGTGCGGATTACCGGCGTGCTGCGCGATATCACCGAGCGCGTGCAAGCCGAAGAAGCGCGAAGTGCCATGGAGCAGCAGTTCGCTCAACTCTTCGAAGCAGCTCCTATACCCATTGCACTGGTTACCATTGAAGAAGATCGTTATCTCGCGGTGAATCGCGCCTTTGAACAATTGGCGGAATATTCACGAGACGAGGTTATTGGAAAAACATCACGCGAAATTGGTATCTTCCCGGATGAACCACGCATGCGGCAGGCGTGCATGCAGCTTCAGCAATATGGTGCGCTACGGGACTATACGGCGCCATATCGCACGAAATCCGGTGCCGTTCGCACCGCGCTCTTTGCCGCGCAGTTTATCCGGATATCCGGTCGAGAAGTGTTACTCACCGCCGCGCAGGACATTACCGAGCGCGTGCGGGCGGAAGATGCGCTGCGGACCAGTGAAGAGCGCTTTCGCGCCCTGATCGAGCATTCCCAGGATGCCGTTGTCATGCTTGATGCGACGGGGAGGTTCCTCTATGCCAGTCCGGCCGCCGCGCGGATCAATGGCTACCCGCTTGAGAGTTTCCCCGCGCATAGCGCCTTTGAAATTATCCATCCCGACGACTTGCCGACGCTGCAAAAAAACTTTCAGCATCTGCTGCAGTCGCCGCGGGGAACTCTCGCGACGCAATTCCGCCTGCAACACGCCAACGGGGAATACCGCTGGGTAGACGCGACCGCGCAAAACCTGCTCGATACACCGGCGATCCGCGCGGTGGTGGTGAATTATCGCGATATCACCGAGCGTAAGCAAGCGGAAGAGGCACGGCGTGCCATGGAATGGCAGTTCCAACTGCTCTTCGAGGCCGTCCCCGTCCCCGTGACGCTGACCAGCGTAGATGCGGGCCAGTATCTCGCGGTCAACCGCGCGTTTGAACAGGTGACGGGATATTCCAGGGATGACATCATCGGGCAATCCGTCCTGGACCTGAACATTTTCGTCCATCTTGAGCAGCACCGGCAGGCGCTGGAGCAGCTTCATCAACGCGGCACATTGCGTGACTTCGTCGCGCAGTTCTACACGAAAAACGGCGAGGTTCGTACCGCGACATTCGCCGGAGAGTTTCTGGATTGGCATGGCAAGCCCGCGCTGCTCACCGCCGCGCTGGACATCACCGAACGCGTAGCCGCCGAAGAAGCGCTCCAGCGCGCCTATGCGGAGCTGGAAGAACGGGTGCGAGCGCGCACGGCGGAACTCACCGCGTCCAACCAGGCGCTGCGGGAGTCCGAAGAACGCTTCCACGCCTTCGCCGAGTTGGCGCCGGTCGGCATCTTCGTCGGAGACGCGTCCGGCGAGGTGACGTATGTCAATGAGCGCTGGAGCGCCATCACCGGGTGGCCGAGAGAACAGGCCCTGGGCACGAAATGGATGGACGGCATCCATCCGGATGATCGCGAATACGTGACAGGCGTGCGCGAGGTTACGTTCCGCGAGCGACGGGAAAGCCAGCTTGAATATCGCTATCTCACGCCTGATGGTATTCGCAAGTGGCTCAGCGTGAACGTCCGCCCGCTGCTGGATGCCGACGGCGCGATAACGGGATACATCGGTACGGTGCTGGATACCACCGCGCGTAAACAGGCCGAAGACGCCCTGCGCGCGCAGACGGCGATTCTGCAACTTTTCTTCGACTGCGTGCCGGCGGCGGTGGCGATGTTCGACACTGAGATGCGCTATCTGGCGGTCAGTCAGCGCTGGCATGACGACTATGGTCTCAATGGTCGCGACATCATTGGGCACAGCCACTATGATGTCTTCCCCGAAATTGGCGAACGATGGAAGGCGCTGCACCAGCGCGCGCTGGCCGGCGAGGTGCTACACTGCGAGGAGGATCCCTTCCCACGCGCCGACGGCACGCTGGACTGGGTGCGCTGGGATCTGGTGCCCTGGCGCCAGCCGGACGGCCGCATCGGCGGCATCATCATATTCACCGAGGTGATTACCGAGCGGAAGCAAGCCGAGGAAGCGTTGCAGGAGTCCGAAACACGGTATCGTGCCCTGTTTGAGAATGCCGCCGACGCCATCGTCTTGCTCGATTTGCAGACATTGCGCTTCATTGACTGTAACGATCTGGCCTGCCAGCGTCTTGGATACACCCGCGAGGAGTTCGTCAGGCTAACCGTGCCGGAAATCGAGGCCACCGAGACTGCCAAAAAGGTCAAACAGCATATCACGGATATTACTGCCCGGGGGAGTGCGGCTTTTGAAACGCAACACCGGAGCAAAGGGGGCGCTGTCTTCGATATTGAAGTCCGCGCCAATGTCATTCATTTTGGCGGGAGGCCTGCTCTTATCGCCATATGGCACGATATCACCGCGCGCAAGCAAGCTGAAGCCGAACGCGAACGCCTGCTGCATGCTATCGAGCAGTGGGCGGCGGAGATGGACACCACCATCAGCGCCATCGCCGACGGAGTAATAATTTATGGGCCGGATGGCGTTATCGTCCGAATGAATGCGGCAACACGCGAGATTCTGGAGATGACCGACGCGATTGCCGCGCTGTCAATACCCGAGCGCATTGCCTACTACGCGATAAAAACGGCGACGGGCACGCGGGTGGCTCTTGAGGACTACCCCCCGGTGCGCGCGCTGCACGGTGAAACAGTGCGCGGCATGGTGCTGTCGGTGACGCCGGACGGCGACACGCGGCGCTGGCTCTCGGTGAGCGCCACGCCGATTCTCACCCCGGATGGTGACCTGCTGGGCGCCGTCGCCACCTTCGCCGATATCACCGAGCAGCGCGAACTGCAGCAGCGCCAGGAAGACCTGCTGCACATCGTCTCCCACGATCTGCGCATCCCGCTGACCGTCATCCTGGGGCACATGGAGCTGCTGGAGACGGATTTGCGCAAGCGGGAGCTGGATGGAGAACTGGCGCTGCATACCAGCACCATCACCCGCAACGCCCACCGCCTGAATACCATGATCCATGACCTGGTAGACATGGCGCGCCTGGAAGGCAACCAGTTTGGGCTGGAATTGGCGGCGGTCCCGCTGCGGGAG
>JAKIYB010000196.1:7214-7496 GCA_022708765.1 Armatimonadota bacterium
TGGTGCTGGACATTCCCGCCGATCTGCCGCCGGCGCGGGCGGATTACGCGCGGCTGGAACGCATCATCCTCAATCTGCTGACGAATGCGTTTAAATACTCTGATCGGGAGTCGCCGGTGTGGGTGAACGCGCGCCGGGAAGACGGCGAAATTGCCGTCGCCGTTCGCGACCGGGGCCGCGGCATCGCGCCGGATGACCTGCCGCATCTTTTCCAACGCTTCTACCGCGCCCGCGGCGAGCGCCGCGCGGAAGGGATCGGGCTGGGGCTGTATATCACCAGAC
>JAKIYB010000196.1:7506-7834 GCA_022708765.1 Armatimonadota bacterium
GTGGAAGCCCATGGCGGCCGCATCGGGGTGGAGAGCGTGCCGGGCGAAGGCAGCACCTTCACCTTTACGCTGCCCGTGGCGGAGTGAACCCGCTTGACAATGCCTCCGGCAACGTCGTAGACTGTTCCCGCATCCCGATGCACCGAATGGCGCAGGCAACCGACCGCGGAGAGGCACGGTGCCCGGCGGGGAATCCCCGCGATGTGCGAGCCTGGCTCGAAAAAAATCTCCGACCCATTTAGAAACTATCTCAAAGTGAAGCGCAGGTGGATTGCGAAGGATTTTTCGTGACTGGCAAGGCGGCTGCGAGACGTTTTGAGATAGTTTC
>JAKIYB010000197.1:0-404 GCA_022708765.1 Armatimonadota bacterium
CATTCCGGCGAGGATGTAGTAGTATTCGGTGGCTTTCCTGTGGTAGTGTTTGCGCGAGTCGGTGATTTCCGTGACGTGCAAATTTGCCACCGGCGTATCGTCGCGGGTGAAGATACGGTGGCTCGCGCCGCAGGGGCACGGCACTACCGTCGCCTCGCGCAGGTGGCGCACCTGATAACCTTTCGTCGTCATGCCGGCATCCTCCGCCGCTATTGTACCGGAGATTCGCGCGGGCGGGAACAAAGCGCCGGCATTACCGGTCTAATCTGCCATGAAATACACCTTGTTGCTTCTCCTCTGTGTGTTCGCGCTGCCCGGCTGGTGCGTCTTTCCGCTGGAGGATGTCACCGCAGGTGAATTCCTCGGCGCGTCGGATATCGTCATCGTCGGCACGGTCACGGCGG
>JAKIYB010000197.1:414-7813 GCA_022708765.1 Armatimonadota bacterium
TCGCCGCCGCTCCCGCCCCGCTTCCCGCCATCGCCAACCAGGCGACCATCAAGGTGGAGCGGCGCGTGAAAGGCCTGGCGCCGGGAACGGTCGCCGCGCGCTTTGGCGGCGCGGATGGCCCCGTCTTTCGCAAGGGTGAGCGCGCGCTGTATGGCCTGCGGCGCGGGCCGGGCGGTTACGCCCTCGTCGGCGCGCTGCCGGTGGAGCAGGCGGATAGGATGGCCGCGCTGGCGGCGGAGTATCCGGTCTCGCTCACTATCGAGCCGCCGGCGGGACCGTTTTATTTCATGCTGATGCAGACCCTCACCGTGCGGGTGAGGAACAATACCGCCTACCCGCTCACCGTCGGCTTTTACACGACGGACAGCTACTACTACACGATGAGCATGTATGGCGACACGGGCATGCCGCCGCTGGATACCATCGCCCCGGTGCAGGCGGCGGGCGGCGGGCCGGAATACCCCGAATCCGATCCGATTCTGCCGGGTAAGGACGGCCTAGTCACCCTTCTCGCGATGCCGTTCCGCTCCAATGCCTGGAACGCGCTGCCGCGCGACCAGTACCTGCACACGCTCATCGCCCTCCGCGCCCGCCTCACCCTCACCATGCAGGCAGCGGAGAACAATGTCGCGCGCCCCGTCGTCTGGCGCGGCATCGCCACCCCCTGGATCACCACCACGCTGGGCTACGCGCCGCCGGGAGATCAGAATTTTCGGTTTCCGGTGGCGCGGTAAGGAGGAGGAGAGGTCAACTGGCAAGCGAGTGTCTTCACGAGCCGATGCCGGGTAGAAATTACGGAAGCCGTGCGCGACCTGTCAGGTCACGACACACCATCACTTCCACCCGGCATCGGCTCGTGGGAACAATTGTCCGCCAGGTGTTATCCCGCCGCTTCGGGGGCGGGCAGGCCTGCAATAGGTATCTCCGGCGCCGGCGCGGGTTCCGGTTGCAGTACGCCTTCGTCGGTGAGGACGGCGCGCATGGAGGCGAGGGCGACTTCGATCTGGTCGTCCTGCGGCTCGGCGGTGGTGAGACGCTGCAGCAGCATGCCGGGGAAGACGAGAATTTTCAGCAGCAGGTTGTCGCGGAAGCGCCCGGCGAGGCGGATGAGCTCGTAGGCGACGCCGGCGATGAGCGGAATCATCAGCAGGCGCGAGGCGAAGCGAATGAAGACGTTCTCCGGCCAGCCGAAGGCGGCGTGCATGAGGATGCCCACCACGAAGAAGAGGAAGATGAAGCTGGTTCCGCAGCGCGGATGGATGCGACTATAGGGCTTTACTCCCTCTACGGTGAGTTCGGCGCCGGCTTCGTAGCCATTCACCACCTTGTGTTCGGCGCCGTGGTAGGCGAAAACGCGCTGCACTTCCTTTGAACGGCCCACCACCAGGATGTAGCCGATGAGCATGAGCACGCGCCCGACACCCTCCGCCACGTTATACAGGAAGGTGGGGCCGGTGGGGATGAACTGCTCCCAGAGCGTCTTGCCGGCGGCGTGCTTGTCCGGATGAAAGGGCAAATACCCGGAGAGCCACGACGGCAGCAGAATAAAGAGGCCAACAGCGAGAGCGATGGAGGCGGCGATAGTGAGCGCGTAGGCAAGCGGCGTGGGTTTCTTCTGTTCCGGTTCGCCCTCCATCGCGATGTCGGCCGACCACATGAGCGTCTTATAACCGAGGCGCAGCGAATCCACCAGCGCCGGGGTGCCGCGCAGGAATGCGAGCCGCCAGATGGGGTGACGGTTGGCGTTTTCCGCTTCGCCGCGCTGGACGATGATCTGGCCGTCCTTCGTGCGGCACGCGGTAGCCACGCGCGTCTTCCCCCGGATCATCACGCCTTCTATCACC
Organism: Armatimonadota bacterium; assembly: GCA_022708765.1. Lineage (GTDB taxonomy): Bacteria > Armatimonadota > Hebobacteria > CAIYQO01 > CAIYQO01 > JAKIYB01. The sequence goes on from JAKIYB010000197.1 coordinate 2,259, forward strand.
GCCTGTCCGCCATACGCCGATCGTGACGACATAACGCCCTTTCTCGCGCACCGGCCTGGGGGAGCGTCCGGATGCGCCGTCCGACTGAGTTCTCTCTCCCGGAGGGTACCCAAAACAGAGGGCCCTTTGCACGTATAAAATCGGCAAAGGGCCCCGCGAATGCCGGCGTCGGTTTATTTCTTCGACGCTTGCTCGCGCTGCTCGCGGAAAGCCGCATACTTGCGGTTGAAGCGCTCCACGCGCCCGGCGGTGTCCATGATCTTCTGCTGCCCGGTGTAGAACGGGTGGCAGGCCGCGCAGATTTCCACGCGAATTTCGCGCTGGGTTGAGCGCGTCTCAAAGGTATTGCCGCAGGCGCAGGTGACCTTCGCGTTGACGTAACCCGGATGGATCCCCGATTTCATGCCTCTCTCCTCAATCACGGCCGCGTCAGACGCGCGACCGATATGATACGTCCGGCCAGGCGCGCGCACCCGCGTCTCACATGGCCGGCGAGACAGTATACCACGCTCCGTGAGGCAGCGCAAGTTGGTTTTGAGGGCGCGAGCGAAACGGTTTTCGAGAAACTTCCGTGGTCAAGCGTAAGTCGGGAGATTACGTGAGCACCCGCATGTCCGCCGCGTCGAAGAGGGCGCCGTTCAGGTCAGCGCGGGACATATCGGCGCCGGTGCAGTCGGCACGGGTGAGGTTGGCGTTGGCGAAGGAAGCGTTTTCCACGCGCGCCTCGCGCAGGTCGGCGCCGTGCAGGTTCGCCTCGCGGAAGACGGCATTGCGCAGCAGGCTGTAGCGCAGGTCCACGCTGGCCAGGTGCGCGCCGTCCAGGTGGGCGTCGGTGAGATCGGCATAAAGCAGCAACGCGCCGGTGAGGTCGGCGCGAATGATGTCGGCGCGCACCAACCGCGCCTTGCGCAGGTCGGTTTTCCAGCACATGGCGCCGATGAGCATGGCGCCGCCGAAATTGCCCTGCAGCGCCAGCGCGCCGGTGAGCACGGCATTAACGAGCAGCGCGCCGACGAAGTTCGTTTTCGTAAGGTTGGCGCCGTCGAGGTGTGTATCGCACAGGATGGCGCCATGGAAGGTCGCCGCGCTTAGTTCCGTCCCGCGCAGATCCGCCCCTGAGAGGTTGACGCCGGTGAAATTCGCCTCCGCCAGCGCCATGCCGCGCAGCGATGCTCCGCTGAGATCGGGCCGGCGCAGCGCGCGGTGCGCGCGCCGCCAGGCGTTCCATGCCGGCACGCCCTCATGCAGCAGACCGAGCAGTTCCGGGTTTGCCATCGCCCACCTCCGTGCCCCATAGGGAAAGAGACGTACAACGGTAACGTTCGTCAGGAATAGGTGCATTCCCTGCCGGATACGCGGATTTTTCACCGCGGGAGATATCCGGCTGCTCCCGCTTGCGGCGATTGCCGCTCGCCCTCTTGTCAGATATCAAACAGGTGTGTTAAAGTGAGGCAATGGCCGACATGGTGCAGTCAGGCGAGGCGCGCTACTGGCAGCAGCTCCGCAAACCGCTGGAGCTGGAGCTGGAGCACGATTGCCCGGATGATGCCATCATTGGACTTAGCATCAGTGAATTCGCCCAGCGCTGGGCGGAGCGCTGTACCGCGCCGGAGGAGGAGGACCGCCGTCTGGCATTGTCCGTCGCCCGCGGCCTGCGCGACTACGCGACGATGACGATAGCCGAGCGCCGCCGCCGGACGATGGCCGCCATTGACCTGCTGCGCCGCCGTGAAGCGAACAGCATTGTGGCGTTACCCATTAGCGGGAAGAAGAAAGCGCAGGCGAAACGCCCCGCGACTCCGCGCGCGGCGAAAAAGGGCCCACCCCCCGCGCCACTGCCGGCCGGCCAGGAGTTGCTGGAGATGTCCATCAGCGAGTTGGCACCGCGCGCGCGCTGGCCGATGCTGCTGGCTAAGCTGAACCTCTACACCGTGCGCGACTTGCTCTATCATATCCCGCGCGAATGGCTGACACTGGCGCACATTGCCGACCTGCCGGACGGCGCCCGCGCCGCCATCGTCGGGGAGGTAGCCGACCGCCAGGTGGACCGCCTGCAATCGCGCACCGCGCCGCAGCCGCTGTACAAGTATACGCTTACGGTGCGCGACGACAGCGGCGAAGCGTGGGTGACCTCCATCACTATGGAGGCGGAGCGCCCGCGCGGCGGCGCGCGGCAGCCGTGGACGCCCAACAAGCTGAATTTCCCCGTCGGCCAGCGCGTCTTCGTGATGGGCAAGGTAGAGCGCACGGGCAAGCTGGTGGAATTGCGCATGGAAGACATCTTCCAGCTTACGGCGGCTGAAGGGGAAGCGTTGCGCCCGGGCGTGCTGGTGCCGCTGTACCCGCTGACGAATGGCGTCTATCAAAATCAGGTGCATCGCGCGGTGCTGCGCGTCTTCGCCGCGCTGCAAGACGATACAGAGGGGCTGCCCGATCCGCTGCCGGCGGAGATGCGCGAGCGATATGGCCTGCTGCCCATCCTCGCCGCGCTGCGCGAGTTGCACCAGCCGACGAACAATTTGCAGCACGAGCAGGCGCGTAAACGCCTCGCCTTCGAAGAGTTTCTCATCATCCAACTCGTGCTGGCGCAACGGCGCATGCATGCGCAGCAACAACACGGCACGATGCTGCACGGGCCGGAAGCGCTATCCGACCTGGTGGCGCGCATGGCACCCTTCGAGCCGACGCTGGCGCAGTTGCGCGTGCTGGGCGAGATCGAGGACGACTTGCGCGGCGCGCGCCCGATGAACCGCCTGCTGCAGGGGGATGTCGGCTCCGGCAAGACGCTCATCGCCGCCGCCGCGCTGGCCTTCGCGCACCGCGCCGGTTTTCAGGCGGCCATCATGGCGCCCACGGAAATCCTCGCCGAGCAGTTATATCTGGTGTTGACGCGCCTGATGGAACCGCTGGGCATCGCCCCTACGCTGCTGGTGGGCGGCATGGCCGCCGGCGACCGCCGAGTCGCGCTGGAAGCGCTGGCCAATGGCGACGCGCCCATCGCCGTCGGCACCCACGCACTCATCCAGGAGGGCGTGAAGTTCAAACGGCTGGGACTGGTGGTGGTGGACGAGCAGCACCGCTTCGGCGTGCTGCAGCGCGCCACGCTGCGCGGAAAAGGACGCGTGCCGAACACGTTGGTGATGACCGCCACGCCCATCCCGCGCACGCTGGCGCTGACCCTTTATGGCGATCTGGATATCTCCGTACTCGACGAGCTGCCGCCAGGCCGCCGTGAGGTGGAGACGCGCTGGCTGTCCATCACCGAGATTCGCGAGGCGTATGACGAAATCCGCGCGCAGGTCGCGCAAGGGCGACAGGCCTACGTGCTGTGTCCGCTGGTCGAGCAGTCCGACCTGCTGCAGGCGGACGCCGCGGTGGAGATGGCTGAAGAACTGCGTAAACGTGTCTTCCCCGATCTGAAGGTGGGTTTGCTGCACGGGCGCATGAAGTCGGAAGAAAAAGCGGCGGCGATGGAAGACTTTCGCGCCGGCTTAACCCATATCCTCGCCTGCACTACCGTCATCGAGGTGGGCGTAGATGTGCCGAATGCCACTCTCATCCTCATCCACAACGCCGAGCGTTTTGGCCTGGCGCAGTTGCACCAGCTCCGCGGGCGGGTGGGACGGTCAAAGTATCCCTCTACCTGCGTCCTCGTCACCCATCCGCGCTTCGACCCCGCCCAGCCCGAAGAGGATTTGCCTGCCCGCCGGCGGCTGAAGGCGATCATCGCCAGCCAGGACGGTTTTCAGATCGCCGACACCGACCTGCAGATTCGCGGCCCCGGCGAGTTCCTCGGTACCCGCCAGAGCGGCCTGCTCGATTTTCACATCGGCAACCTGCTGCGCGACGGTAAAAATATGGAGCAGGCGCGCCAGGCGGCGATGGAATTGCTGCATCGCGACCCCGGGCTGGCGTGCTGCCACGACCTGGCCCGGCGCGTGGGGCGGCTGAAGGTGAAGTTGGATCAATTCCTCGAATAGTGATTAGGCGCACGCTCGCGGATATGGTATACTACAAGTGCGCCGCGCCACCCGGCAGGCGTTCGTCCCCGCGATGTGGAATAGGGTAGTATCTCACCGGTGTCATCATGAGGGAGCGCGCGTGAACAAGAAGCAAGCTACCGTTCTGTGGGTTGTCCTCGTCCTCGTCGCCCTGATGGGGCTCGTGCCTCCGTGGTATGAAGTCATCCAGAACGAGACGCTCAGCCTCAATATTAACAAACGCGAATGCCTGAGGTACTATCCGATCTTCACGCCGCCGAAGAAAGATTTCAACAAATTCGGCCTGACAGCGCCCGATCCGAAATCCGAGGATTATGAGATTCAGCAAAAGGTCTATGCCGCCGTGTTGAAGAAGCTGGCCAACAGTTACCACGTCGGGATAGACGTGCCGCGCCTGGGCGTGCAGTGGGCTACGGTCATCCTCGTCGGCATCGCCCTCATCATCCTGCTCGGTGACCGCAAGCGGCGCGAACTGGCGCCCAAAGAGCGCATGTCCTACCTGGAGCGTATGAAGCGCGCCGGGGCGACCGGCGGCGCGGCCCCCGCCGCGGAAATGGCGCTGGACGAAGAGGATCTGACCGAGGACGACGCCCCCACCGCCAGCGACCCGAAACACGTCTTCTCGGATGACGACCTGTAGCCGCGCGCCGAAACGGACCGGAAACCCGCTATGAACGCAGTCGCCCTTATCTCCGGCGGATTGGATAGCGCCACCGCGGCGGCGATGGCCGTCGCGGACGGCTACACCCTCTACGCCCTGACCATTTGCTACGGGCAGCGCCACCTGCGCGAGGTGGATGCCGCGCGCGCGGTGGCGGCGGCGCTGGGCGCGCGCGAGCACAAGGTGGTGGATATCGCGCTGCGCGAGATCGGCGGCAGCGCGCTCACCGCCGACATCCCCGTGCCGGAAAGCCGCTCCGCCGACGAGATGGCGGCGGGGATCCCCGTCACCTATGTGCCGGCACGCAACACCATTTTCCTGGCGGTGGCGCTGGGCTATGCCGAGGTGGTCGGCGCGGAGACGCTGGTGCTGGGGGTAAACCAGGTGGATTACAGCGGCTACCCCGACTGCCGTGAGGAATTCCTCGCCGCCTTCGAGACGCTGGCGAACCTCGCCACCAAAGCCGGGGTGGAAGGTACCGCGCATTTTCGCGTCTACGCACCGCTATTGCATCTCACGAAAGCGGAGATCATCCGTGAAGGCCTGCGGCTGGGCGTGGATTACGGCCTCACCTGGAGCTGCTATGCCGGTGGCGACGTCGCCTGCGGCCGCTGCGATAGCTGTCTGCTGCGGTTGGCGGGGTTTCGCGAGGCGGGCGTGCGCGATCCGCAACCCTACGCCGAATACTGAAGATACACACCATGGGTGTAAAGCATGGCGGACATCTAACCGCCTGACACGTAACTTCTCCTCCACTTAAGCTCTTTGATAGTTAAAAGGCGATATGCTCGGTATCCGGGTTAGTCCGCTCGAACCGGTGCGTCCCTGCCGAGGGACGCCTGGCCGCATGGCCTCGCAGGGGGTACTTCAGTGCCCGCATCCCCCACCATAGC
>JAKIYB010000198.1 GCA_022708765.1 Armatimonadota bacterium
GCGGGTTGCCGCCCAGCGCAAAGGCGATCCACGCCAAGAGGCCAACCGCCCCGGCGCCGAGGGCGCACCAGGCCGCCACCGGATGCAGCCCGGCCTTGCCCGGCTTGAACGCCACCGGGAACAGGAAGCGCGCCGCCAGCGCCCAGCCGGCCAGCACCAGCGCGAGGCCCGCGGCGAGCAGGCCCGGCAGCGCCACCACCAGCCCGGCATCGGGCGCATGCCAGGCCGTGAGGGCCATCGCCCGCCGCCAGGCGCCCACATGCAGCGGGGTGAGGCCGACGCGCACTCCCGGCGCGGTCACGTTTACGCCGCCTTTGGTGCCGCCCCACCTACCGCCGGGGAGGATCTTGTCCAGCAGCGTCATGCCCGCCACGGGACGAGGCGGCAGCGGCATGGCGTTGCCCCCCGGCACCGGCGCCGGCGCGTTGCTGCCGTCCTTCAGTCTGGCGGCCATGTAATCGGCATACGGTTTACGGTCCAGCGTGCCGCCTTCACCCGCCGCCCAGCCGATGGTCTCGGGGGTGGTGATCCCCTGGTGCAGCTCCAGCAGCAGGAAGTCCTGCCCCGGGGTGATAGCGTCAAAATCAAATTCTTCGGTAATCTCCGCACGGTCCAGCCCCGGGCTGACCTGGATGCGGCAGACGTATTCACCCTTCGGCGCAAACCGGTAGCGCGCCTCATACAACACGCACGCCGGGCCATTCAGCAGCACCGTCATCTGGTAGCCCAGCACCGGCCGCTCGGTGATGAAGCGCGTGCGCCCCAGCCATGGCCCACCGGCCGACTGCCACCCCAGCAGCGGAGTCGGGATGTCGCGCGCCGGAATGGGGCTGCGGAACGATTTCTTCCCCTGCGGGGGCACGCGGAGGGTACCTCCTTTGCATCTCCGCAAGATAATTCGGATGGACGTTCAAAGATCAGGCTTTCGTTAATGAAGTAATAGCCATCATGCCTCTCACACAACTGTCATCGTCTCTCAGTGCTGCAGGTGCCCCCTACTGCTACTGGGCTCATATTGCAGAAATGCAAACTATACTTTATTATCAGATAGTGTTGTTCTTCGTGTAAACAGACATAATGACGGTAAACCACTACTATCTGACTAAAAGCGTATCTCCCGGGTGGCGGCACGATGTCGTATTCCAGCGCCGTGGTGCCGCCGCCACCCAGCCGGTAGGTGCCCATGCCGGTGCCGTCGGACAACAACCAGATATAATTCGGCGCGGTGTTGGCAAAGGTCGTGCCGTTATAGCGGGAGACGACGAAAGCCGTGCGGACGGTGAGGCTGTTGCCGACCTGATAATAGGAGCTACCGCCCGGAAAACTGACAGACGGGAAGGTGTGAGTACCAGACAACGACGTCATCGAACCCACGGGGGGCACTATTCACTTCATAACCCACGCGTGCCACTCTTCCCGTCGAGGAAAGCAGCCGGCAAGCTTGCAGCCAAAAATACAGTGCTTGATAGCGATCACCTTGCTGTCGGGCGACTACCGCATCTACCATGAAGTCATCCTTTAATCCTGAGTCGTGGTCCGCATGGACTGGTGCCGTACAGTATGGTTCTTATACGCTCACTTACTGAGCCTACTGGTTTACGATTGTTAAAAAGAGTGGCGGAAGGATGGATTTCCGCCGGTGACGACTATTTCTGATGTTTCAGCAGGTCGCTCAGCGATGCCGCGCCGTGCCGGTCGAGTGCCGTATCAAGGTGAGCATCGGAACGCATGCCGAGATCGACGCCGTACTGCTGTTCAATTGTGCCGACATGGGTGTCGCCGCGTTTGCCACGCAACTCCCCATCGGCATTGCGCGAGCGGTATCCCCGCATACCCGGAGCATCTTTTGCCATAAGGTCTTTCTCCTTCCTGCCCGACATGGCGGGGAAAGCCCTTTACAAATACGCATCTCCATCCGATAATATGCTTATCCGTAAAGGTGATCGCTCACAACCTTTCACCGACAGCGGACTGATTGCGCCTCTCGCCTCTGGTGTGAGGAAATGTTCGCGGGGTAGGTGGCACTACCCCGCTTTTTTCCGCCAGGAGCAACCTGTTAACCAAATAACGAGAGAATGGCAGCATTTTAACAGTGCGATAAATTTTTGTCAACATCATCACACACTTTACAGTGGTGTCTATTTGGGATAACATATATGGAAAGGAGGCGCCATGCACCCGATTGCAATGAACCTTCGTCGTTTTCGTCATGCTATGGGTCGTTCGCAAGAGGATATTGCCACCGCTCTCGATATCAGCATCGCCACCTATCGGAATTATGAGGCCGGTCGTGCTATGCCAAGACTCGACACCCTTCAGGAACTCGCCCAATACTTTCAGACGACGTTAAATGATCTTGCCAGCCCATCTCCGCGACTTCACGCGGTACGACTACGAGCAGCTCGGAAGCTTAACACTCGGGATCAAATAATCCTTGAAGTTGGCAAGTGGCTCGATGAATACTGTGAGATTGAGGCAATTACTGACTGTCGCCATACGTATTGTCTTGCTAACCTGCGCAGGCAACCTCCACGTGAGATGGCGGTGACTGCCCGACGCAGACTTGGTATCCCCCCCAAGGAGCCAATGCGCGATATCTGTGGTTTGCTTGAAAACGCCGGCATTAAGTTATACTCAAAACCAGTAAGCTCTGATCTCTTCTTTGGGATGGCCGTAGGCGAAGAAGATGGTGGACCAGCGATTGCTGTCAATACCTGGGACCGTATTCCTGTCGAGCGCTGGATATTCAGTGCAGCACACGAATTAGGACACCTACTGCTGCATCGCGAATCGTTTCATGTCACTGAAGAAAAAGAGGTTGATGAGCAAGAGCAAGAAGCGAACCTGTTTGCCGCTTACTTTCTCATGCCAGAGGAATTATTCTCCCAAGAATGGGAATCGACTGCTGGACTCCCGTTTATCCAACGGGTCTTTAAAGCCAAACGCATAATGCGTGTTAGCTATGCAACCGTACTCTACCGTCTTCAAGAGGTGTATGGATCGGCGGATGTTTGGCGCGAATTTCACATTGCCTACCACCGAGCATTCGGTCGCTCGCTCTCAAAAAAACAAGAACCGAATCCCCTGGAAGCCTGCGAATTTTCACGAAAGATTGTTGAGGATCGTGCCGCTGATGAACCAAAACGTTTAGAAGCGGAAGATTTTGCTGCTGATCGTTTTACCTTCCTAATCTATACGGCGTTCAATAATCACCTTATCTCCGAGGACCAGCTAACCGAGTATTTAAAGACTGCGCGGAAAGACGAGCCTCTTTCTGTAGATGGATGGGCGGTTGTTTAGGCCAATGACCGTCGAATCCTTCCTGTTATGAGCTGCGATTGATATTCGCTCTACTGGCGGTGTTGAAAGCGGCCTGTTAATTAACTGGGCTCACACGTCTCCCAGATGCCCGTTTTCCGTTCAATGCCCGCCAGACGTCCGGCACCAGCAGCCTCGGAGTGAACAGGGGATGTGGCACGTCCTGTTAAATTCCTGTCAGAGCACATGACCGCCATCGGAGAGATGGAGAGATGTTCGGGGGTTTTCAGGTTGCCGGTCTCGGCCGCCTGAGGTCTCAGCCGGGCACCGATCCGGCGGCGAGAGAGCGGCAGAGAGAGACGGCGTGAACCTGCCCGACACGCAAAAACGCCTCCGACCGGTGGCCGAAGGCGCGTTAATTCTCTGGTTACGCCAACTAGAGAACAATTATTTGTGTGGCTCCCCATTCACGAGAAGTTACGAACTTCACTCAGAGAGAGGCACCTGAGAGTTTGTGCTGAGATGCTCAGATACTGAGGTCTCAGTGGGGTGATACAATGCGGCACGATAATTTCGCCGGTGCCCGTGATCATTATATTCTTCACAGCAAATTTGCCCCCTCTCCCGGATGGCTGCTCCGGGAGAGGGGGGTAATCATTTATTGTCTTTCTTGGCTTGGCATCCGCATCCGCACTGCTTCTGGCCGGATGCTTGGGTCGTTTTCGTCGTTTCAGTTTTTGTCGCCATGCGCTCTCACCTCCTTTCAATGAGTGTTGCCGGGCAATCACAGCGGACACTGCCGCACTGCTCTATGATCTGCCTCACGATGTCATCCGATGACTGCTGGAGCGTGAGCATTTCCCGGACAACCCCTTTGAGTATCCGCCGTCCCTGGGTGCGCGCTTCATGCAGGCGGCTTTTTACCGTTGTAACCGTCAATCCCAGTGCCGTGGCAATTTCAGCTTCCGAGCACTCCGCGAAATAGCGCAGGAGCAGCACCTCACGGCTGCGTGGCGAGACGTGCCCGAGTATTGCCTGTACCAGCGCTTCCAGTTCAGTATGGTCGTAGGCTGCGCTACTTCCTGCATCGGGTTGATCAGGAATCAGGTCCAGCGATACCGCATCCTGTGGGTGACGACGTCGCCACATCCGGCAGACATTCCGCGCGATGGCGCGCAACCACGGTCGGAATTTCGCCGGATCATGCAACATATGGAAGCGTCGGTACATGGTGACAAACACGTCCTGGGTCAGATCCGCCACACAGATGGCATAGACCAATGACCGATAGCGCGTAACGACCTCATTCAAAGCATTCATATCACCCTGACTCGCACGCGTATACAGCGTTGCATCATCGCCCATCGCATTCTCCTCGTTCATCTACTCAGATGCGTCTCACCGTAGAAAAGTTGGGTCATATTCACTGCTTCGACTTCCCTGTCGGTGTTCCTATCCCGCAGAGCCTCTTGACAGGAGGAAAAATGGCGGATATTATTCAACTATCACATTGTATAGTTGAGATATAACGATGTCCTTCAGTCCGAACCGACAGTTCAAGGATGCCATCTACGAGCAGTTCGCCCGCATCGGCAAGGCGCTGGCCCATCCCAGTCGCCTGGAATTGCTCGACCTCCTGTCGCAGGCTGATCGTACCGTGGAAGCGCTGGGCAGAGAGACGGGCCTGTCAGTCGCGAGCACTTCACAGCATTTGCAGGCGTTGAAGAGCGCACGGCTGGTTGAGGCGGAAAAGCATGGCCTGTACGTGACCTATCGCATTGCCGATCCGCTCGTCCGTGATCTCCTCGCCACCCTGCGCGTGCTGGCAGAGCACCGGTTGGCCGAGATTGAACACACCACCCGCCGTTTCCTGGATGGGCGTGAGGGCATGGAATCGGTGGACAAAGCACAGTTGCTGGAGCGCGTGAAAGCCGGAGAGGTGACCGTGCTGGATGTTCGCCCACCGGAAGAATATCACGCGGGCCATGTGCCAGGCGCCATTTCGGTCCCCCTCGCTGAGCTTGAACAGCGTCTCGCCACGTTGCCACGCGACCAGGAGATCGTCGCGTATTGCCGCGGCCCCTACTGCGTGCTATCCATTCAGGCCGTCGAGCTGCTGCGAGCACGCGGGTTCAAGGCCGTGCGCCTGGAGGACAGCGTATATGACTTACAGACCCGCGGCTTACCGATTGCCGTTGGCAGAGAATAGGCGAGAGACGCCATGCCCCTGCTGAAAGGAGAGCACCCCATGAAGATGTTGTTGATCCTGAACGATCCACCCTATGGCACAGAGCGGAGTTACAACGGCCTACGACTGGCCAACAGCCTCCTCAGGCACGAAGGGGTCGAGGTCACCGTCTTCATGATGGCCGACGCCGTGCTGTGTGCCAAGGCCGGACAAAAGACGCCGGATGGCTACTACAACCTTGAGCGCATGCTCAAGCCGTTGGTGCGGCAGGGGCAGGTGCTCCTCTGCAGCACCTGCATGGATGCGCGCGGGCTCCGCGATGAGGAACTGCTGGAAGGATGCCGCCGGAGCTCGCTGGCAGAGCTGACGGCGTTGACCGTCGCAGCGGAGAAAGTGCTCGTGTTTTGATGCCGCTGGAAGAAACGCCGATGAGTTTGGTTAGCCATTCAAGCACTGCCCCGACACAGTGCCCACAGTGTGTCCAAATGCAGACGATTCAGGACCGCTACTGGACACGCCAGGGCATGAAGATGATACTCTGGGTGCTGTTGCTGCTGATTCTGGTCGTGGGATGGTTTGTCCCCGCGTGGGGATTTATCTTGCTGGGCTGCATGGCGGCCGCCGTGGGCGTCGCCTTTTTTCGCGGGCGGGCCTGGTGCGATGTCTGCCCTCGCGGCGCATTCTTCGACGTTCTCATGCATCGGATGAGTCAGGGCCGTCCCATCCCACGGTTCCTGCGCAGTCCCGCGTTTCGCCTGCTGATGCTGGCGGTACTGATGACCGTGATGGTGGTCCGCCTGACCCCGGTTTGGGGCGACCTCCCGAAGATGGGAATGGTGTTCTGGATGATCCTGGCGGTGACCACCGTGGTGGGGGTCATCCTCGCCATCCCGTTCAATGCGCGCACCTGGTGTGCTCTCTGCCCCATGGGGAGCATGGCGTACTGGATTGGGCGCGGCAAGCAGCCCCTCGCGGTTGACCGAGAACAGTGCAACGCGTGTGGCCGCTGTGCGCGGGTGTGCCCGATGGAACTCTATCCGGGGGCGCACCGCGAGGAGGGCGTCATGACGCACGGCGATTGCCTCAAGTGCTCCTCCTGCGTGGTCGCCTGCCCGCGACAGGCGTTGTCCTTTGAAAAGGTTCCTCACAGCGATGAACCCGACTGCGTCGCCGTCAATCAATCGGAGGCATCGTGACCATGTCACACATTTACCTGGATTATAATGCCAGCACGCCCATCGCGTCAGAAGTGCGTATCGCCATGCTGCCGTATCTCTCCGAGCATTACGGGAATCCCTCCAGTCAGCACTGGGCAGGTCTGCCCGCGCGGGTGGCCGTCGAGCGCGCACGCAACCAGGTGGCGAACCTGTTGGGCAGTTCGCCGGACGAGATCGTCTTCACCAGCGGGGGCACGGAAGCGAATAACGCCGCGCTGAAGGGTGCCTTCTTCGCGCCGGGACGCCGCGGTCGGCACATCATCACCACACACATCGAGCATCCCGCTATCCTGGCGCCCTGCCGCTTTCTGGAACGCCTGGGCGCCGTGGTGACCTGCGTGGGCAGCGACAGCACGGGACTGGTGGACCCGGAGGAAATACGACGGGCGATCATGCCGGAGACCTTTCTCGTCAGCGTCATGCACGCCAACAATGAGGTGGGTACGATTCAGCCCATCGCCGAGATCGGTCGCATCACCCGCGAGTATGGCATTCTCTTCCATACCGACGCCGCGCAGTCCGTGGGCAAAGTGGCAACACGGGTGGATGACCTGGGTGTGGATGTACTCTCGATTGCCGGGCATAAACTCTACGCGCCAAAAGGCGTGGGCGCCCTCTATATCCGCAAGGGTGTGGAGTTGGAGCCGTTCATGCACGGCGCCGGTCATGAGCACGGGCGGCGCGCCGGCACGGAAAATGTACTGCTGAATGTCGGTCTGGGCGCGGCCTGCGAGTTAGCGCGTGATCGAGCCTGGGTGCCGCACATGCAAACACTCCGAGATCGTTTCTGGAATGCGCTGCGGGCTGCATTCGGTGATCAGGTGCGCTTGAATGGCCATCCAACATCCCGCCTGCCCAATACGGTGAATGTCAGCTTCGTCGGCAAGGTCGGTGCGGACATTCTGGCCCGCATGCCGGAGGTCGCCGCGTCTACGGGATCGGCCTGCCATGCCGGCACGGTCGAATTATCGCCGGTGCTGCGGGCGATGGGCATTACGCCCGACGTCGGGATGGGAGCGATGCGTTTCAGCCTGGGACGCATGACGACCTGGGCGGAGTTGGACACGACAGTGGAACTGCTGCGGTCAGCAGTGACGAGATAGCCGTAACGAGATGTCTGAAAGGAGCGAACGCATGA
>JAKIYB010000199.1 GCA_022708765.1 Armatimonadota bacterium
TGCGCGCGCTGCTCCTCAATTGGCGCGTGCGACAGTCGGGCGACCCACAACTCCGCCAGCGCCTTGCCCTCCGCGGAGAGCAACACCGCAAGCATGCGCCGCAGGTCATTCTGAGCCAGTTCACGCGTTACGTGTGTCATGAGTAGTGCGTCGAACGAAAGGGCAAACAGTACATTCGCCATGCAGACAGGTCGGACGGCATCACGCCAGCGATCCGCGATGCGATATTCCGTACCGATATTGTACCGTTCTTCTCCCGCGCGCCATGTCTGGCACGCGGCACATCGGCCAAGAATCTTGCCGCGCGGCCGTTCAGCGATTGCGTACCGAATGGTTTGTACGGAAAACGGGGTGGTCCGCGTGAGACCACCCCGTCATACACCACATCAGTGTCGGCTGATCAGGCGCTTTCTTCGGCACCGCCTTCGGGAGCTTTATGCACCACTTCGCCGGCGCGCTTCGCCACGGTTTCGACCTGCGATTTCACCTGTTCAACGAGGGAACCAAGATTATCCGCCAATTGCTGTATCTCGGACTTCACCTTCGCGCCCATCTCTTCAGCGGTTTCGCGGATGCTCTCGCGGGTCTCTTCACCGGACTTCGGGGCCAGCAGCAGTCCAAGGGCCGCGCCTACGAGCGCGCCGATCACCACTCCACCGAGAAAATCACGTCCTCGCATGGCCATGCACCTCCTCTTCACCGTTCGCGGCAGCGATGCTCCGCGGTCACCTCACTGTATCACGCTCGCTTCACCCCGTCAAGGCAGCGCAGGCCCATGTTATCGCGCCCTTGTATGCCTGAACTGATTCAGGGATGAATCCGCCGCGCGGTGCGTTATGTGCCTTCCAATTCTCGCAAATATTGCATCACGTTCGCTGCCGGGCGGCCAGCGCGGATTTCCACCGCCATCGCGCGCAGGATCGCCGCGCTGTGGGTGAAGAAGCGGCGATACGCCTCACAGAGGTGACTGATGGGCTGGCCGCCTTCGCCGGCCTTCAGGCGGTGTTTCGGGCAGTCGCCGCCGCAAAAAGCGCGCACCTGACAGCGGCGGCACTCGCCGGGCAGGTTCGCCTTCGCCTGGCCGAAGGCGCGCTGATCGGCGCCGTCTACCAGCGAGGCAAGATTCTCGCTGGTGATGGCGCCGCGAAGATACTCGGGATAGACGAAGTGATCGCAGGCGTACAGGTCCCCATTATGCTCCACCGCCAGCCCCAGTCCGCAGGTGGTGGCGAAGACGCATAGCGACGCCGGCCCACCCAGCCAGACGTTTAGCGCTGACTCGAACAACTGTACGAAGACTCGCCCCACGTCATGCCGCGCCCAGTAATCGAAAACTTCGCACAGGAAGGCGCCGTACTGCTCCGCGCGTACGGTAAACGACGTCACCTTGCTTTTCCCCGGCGTCTCGCGTTCAACGATGGGGATGAACTGTATGTGTTCAATGCCCGCCTCTGTGAGGAAGCGGTAGACGCGCAGCGGGTGGTCGGCGCTCTTGCGGTTCACTGTCGCCAGCGCGTTATACTCCACGCCGTGGCGCTGCAGGATTTCCAGCCCCTTCATCACCTTCGCGTGGCACGGGCCCCCGCCCAGGTCGCGCCGGTAAGCGTCGTGCACATCGGCGGGACCGTCAATGCTGATGCCGACGAGGAAATGCTCCTCCGCCAGAAACCGGCCCCACTCGTCGTTCAGCAGAATGCCGTTCGTCTGGAAGGCGTTGCTCACCTGCTGGCCGGGACGGGCGTAGCGCCGCTGCAGCGCTACCGCCTTGCGGAAGAACGCCACTCCCATCAGCGTCGGCTCCCCACCCTGCCAGCCGAAGGTCACCTCGCCATCCGGATGCGCCGCCAGGAACGCGGCGATCACGCGCTCCAGCGCCTCCTCCGTCATGCGAAAATGCGCTTCGGGATAGAGCGCTTCCTTTTCGCGGTAGAAGCAATACTCGCAGGCCAGGTTACATGCCGGGCCAGCGGGCTTGATCATGAGGTGGAAAGGGCGAGTGGTACGAGAAGGCATAGCATTATCCGAATAAGCGAAACAGCACGATGCACGCGACGACGATGGCGACAATCGCAAAGACGCGATGCAGGTGGCCAACCGCCAGCCGGTGACTGTGCCAGGCGCCAATCTGCACGCCCAACACGGAGCCCAACATCAGCGCGATGACCAACGGCAGGCTGACGGCATCAATCAAAGCATATTGCCCGGTAACGACAATCGCGGAAAGCATGACGATGGCGCTGCTGGTGCCGATGGCCAGCCGCATGGGGATGCCGAAACCGAAGACCAGCAGCGGAATCAATACCACGCCGCCGCCCACCCCCAGCAACCCGGCCATTACGCCAATGAGCAGCCCGCAGGCCAGCAATGCCACCAGCGAGACGCGCGAGACACCGCTCGCGGGCAGCGCAATGAGCAGCGGTCCACACGTCCAACACAACCGCCCCGTCGCCGATGTGGATTTCTCCTGGCCGGCTTCCCCCCAGAAACGCACGGCTATCCATCCCAGCATCAACAGAAAGAGCACGGAGAGAACAAGCCGCGCAAGCTGGAACTGCTGGCCAATCAACGACACCGCGCCAAGGCTGACCAGCCAGGACAGAATCCATTTCCCCGCGAAGGTGCCGGCAACCACGCCGGGAGCGCTGACGCCGAAGAGGCGGAAATCCACGAAACCCGCCGCCATGTGCCTCCGCGTCGCGCCGAAGCCCACGGCAATCATCTGCGCCATACCGCTGCCGACGGCAAGCTGCTCGGGGATGCGGAATAGGAAGATGAGCAGCGGCGTGAGCATAAATCCGCCGCCCACCCCCAGCAACCCGGAGAAATAACCTATAATCCCGCCAATGCCGGTAAGCGCCGCGAGTTGCAGAGGCGAAAAGGTCATTCGCCCGCCTCGCGATTCCGGGACAGATGGATCACGGCCTCAACACATAGCGCCCAGATGAGCGGAATACCAATACTCACGACCACGCGCGCCGTCGCGGCGACAGCGGGGTTGGTAGTCGGCAGCCAGTTTCCCATGACGATATTCCTTGCCTATATGGTAGACGATCCCACTCTTCCTGTCCAGCGAGTTTACGCGTGGATAATCCGCGGCATCCATAACGGCTCCTTACCCATCTCCGCGAAAAGCAGCTTCATCACTAGATCCGCCTTCAGGTCGGCGTATGCCGGATCATTCCAGCGATTGTGATACTCCTCCGGATCGTCCCGCAGGTCGAAAAGCTCGCCGTACGGCTGGTTGTAGTAGACGGTGAGTTTATAGCGCGCGTCAACGTAGGTCTTCACGTGAATCGTTGTCGGCTCGTGACGGTTCTCGACGACGATGTGATCGCGCGCCGCCTCCTGCTCGCCGGTCCACACCAGTCGCTGGTCGGCGCCAATCATGCTGCGCGGGATGGGCAGTCCAGCGAAACTCAGGAAGGTCGTCGGCAGGTCTACCAGTGTCTGCATCGCCTCGCTGGTGGCGCCGGCGGGAATGTGACCCGGATAACGCGCGATGACCGGCACGCGGATCATATCCTCGTAGTGGAATGCCCCCTTGGCGGTGAGGCCATGCTGGCCGTAGAAATGCCCGTGGTCGGTGGTGAAGACCACCAGCGTGTTCTCCGCCAGCCCCAACGCCTCTACCCGGTCGAGAATCCGGCCGATATATTTGTCCATCAGGCTGACCATGCCATAGTATACGGCGATGTCCTTCGCCAGCGTCTCGCGGTCGTGCAGATGCGAATGGAAACCGTGCAGGCCGTACCCCGTTTCGCGCCAAGGCCCAAAGTCCGGATGTGCCTGCTGGGTCAACTGGAAGTGCGGCGGATTGCCGTCATGCTCGCCAGACTTGCCCCTCGGTACGGTAATATACGCCGGTTCATACATCGTGTCCCACGGTTCCGGTGCCAGATAGGGCGGATGTGGGTCGAAAAAACTCGCCCACAGGAAGAACGGTTCGTTTCGCTCCGCGTAATCCGTCATCAGCGCGTTCGTGCGCTCGGCGATCCAGCGGTCGTAATGGAACTCCTCCGGAATGAGCCACTTCCAGCGCTGGCTCGGATTATTGCCGGTGGGCGGCTGAAAATAATCGCGCCAGTTCAGGCACCCCTGCTCCTCCATCCAGAGGGCGTAGTGCTGCCCGGCATGCGCTTCATCCACGTGGTTGCGAGCCAACTCAACGTGACGAAAGCCGTAGAACGGCCCATGGAAGCCGCGCCAGAACTCCAGGTCCTGCATGATCGGGTACGACTCCAGCGAGGGATATTCCTCCGTCCCGCGCAGCGGCTGGAAGTGCGCCTTGCCCACCAGTGCCGTGCGGTAGCCCGCGGCGTGAAAATCCTCGCCCACGGTGTGCGCGTCCTCCGGCAGCTTAGTGCCCAGCGTCCATGCGCCGTGCTGGCTGGGATACTGCCCGGTGATAATGGATGCCCGGGTGGGGGTGCAGGTGGGATTCGGGCAGTAGGCGCGGGTGAAGCGCGTGCCCTGTGCCGCCAGCCGGTCGAGGTGCGGCGTGCGCACCTCGGGGTTGGTGACGCCCAGGGTGTTCCAGTGCTGCTGGTCGCTGGTGATGAGCAGGATATTCGGTCGGGTCATGAACGCACTCCTACTTCCGCCGGCAGGATGACCGGTTCCGCTTCGCCGGCGGCGACCATGCGCCCAATCAGCATCTCAGCTAACTCGGCTCGCACCGCTGCGTATGCCGGGTCGGCGACGAGATTCGTCCGCTCGTGCGGATCGGCGTCCATGTTATATAGGCACTCTTCGGTATAGACGTAGCTGCCCGGCTGCTGGCTGCCGCTCCAGGGCTGATCGGATGGCACCCATACGGAATACTTCCAGCGTTTCGTGCGGATGGCGCGGCCGATATGGTCCTCGCTGATCTGCAGAAATACCTCGCCCGGCCAATCCTCGACGCCGGCGAGTACCTGCTGCAGCGGGCGCCCGCGCACCGTCGAGGGAATCTCCGCGCCGCCGGCGGCGAGGATGGTGGGTGGGATATCCATCAGGCTCACCAGTTCATCCACCACCTGGCCGCCGCGAAAGCCCGGTCCACAGGCGACCATCGGGATACGGATACACCCCTCATGGCAGGAGCGTTTATACTCGGCGTTGCGTGTGCGAAAATGGCTGCCATGGTCGCTGGTGTAAAGAATCAGCGTGTCCTCCGCCAGCCCCAGCCGCGCCAGTTCCGCGCGAATGCGCCCCACGTTCTCGTCCAGGCTGGCGCAACAGCCCAGGTAATCAGGGTAGTTCTCCCGCCAGTCGCCGCCGGTGCCCACCAGATCGCCGGGCACGTCGTAGTCGGCGAAGCGCTCCTTGCTGCCGTGCGGCCCCTCATACCGGTTGTGGTCGTTCTGGTGATGCGGCTCGATGTAGGAGAGGAAGAGGAAGAACGGCCGCTGTCCGTCGCGCGTCCGCAAATACTCCAGCGTCCAGTCGGTAAGCGCGTCCACCCGGTAGCGTCCTTCCGGAAACTCCCGCCGGTTGCCGTCCGCGTCGAACATGTGCCCGTCGTAGCTGTGCGAGGTGAACTCCAGCACGTCGGACGCCAGCCAGAAATCCGTGTAGCCCCCGCGCAACTCCGGCGGCACCGCGCTCCCGTGATACCGTTGTTCTGATCCCTGCGAGGCCAGATGCCACTTCCCCAGATAGCCGACTTCATACCCAACCTCGGACAGCCAGTGCGCCAGCGTGCGCTCCCCGCGCGGCAGCGCCCGATCGTTCACGAAACACCCCGTCTCCGTCGCCCACTTCCCCGTCTGCAGGCAGGAGCGCGCCGGCCCGCACACCGGCTGGCAGGTAAATGCATACTCAAACCGCGTCCCATCAGCCGCCATCCGATCCAGATTCGGCGTCACCGGCAACCGCTGCCCGTAACAGCCCAGGGTATCCCACCGCTGCTGGTCAGAAAAGATGAAGAGGATGTTGGGTTGTGGCACGGTTAACTCCCCGTCGAAAATTTATACCCGATCCCGGGCACCGTGAGGATGAGCGCCGGCGTTGCCGGGTCAGGCTCCACTTTCTCGCGCAGGCGGCGAATATGCACGTCCACCGTGCGCGCGTCGCCGTAAAAATCGTAACCCCAGACATGGTCCAGGATGGCGTGGCGCGTGAGGGCGATGCCCGCGTTGCGCATGAGGTATTCCAGCAGACTGAATTCCTTGGCGGTGAGCGCCACCTGCGCGTCGCACAGGAACACTTCGTGGCGCAGGGTATCAATGCAGAGCGGGCCGATGTGCAGCCGCGATGCCTGCGCCGCCTCGCCGCCCGTCTTCGCCCGCCGCAGCACCGCCTTCACCCGCGCCAATACCTCGCGCGGGCTGAACGGTTTCGTCACGTAGTCGTCGGCGCCGATTTCCAGTCCGACGATCTTATCAATCTCGCTGTCCCGCGCGGTGAGCAGGATCACCGGCATATTCAACTCCAGCCGCAGCCGTCCGCACAGCTCCAGCCCGTCCATCCCCGGCATAGTGATATCCAGCACCGCCAGGTCCGGAGTATGGGTATGCGCCAGCCGCATTGCCTCCAGCCCATCGCAGGCGCACACCACCTCGTACCCGCCTTTCTCCAGATTGTACTGGAGCACGTCGAGGATCCCCTGCTCGTCATCGGCAATTAAAATCGTCTGCGACATGCTGTTCCTCCCTGTATCGTTCCCCCTTCGTTCGTAGTAGCGCCGTAGCTTTAGCATGGCGCGTCCGAGCGTGCAATCCACGACCGTTCGGTGAAGTTCTTAGTCGCGGCGCAGCGCAGCAAGCCGTGTCCGAGCTATCTATCGAAACCGCCTTCTCATCAAGCGCTCTTCCCCTCTCCGGTTCGGGGAGGGGGTTGGGGGGAGGCGTTCGCGCATAAACGCTATCCCGGCAGCACCGCGATGCACATCCGCTCCAGCGCCAGGTCAATGTTCGCGTTGCGCTCGATGAGGCGCTTCGTCTGCATGATGGTGTGCAGACCGGCGCGCAGCGATTCCAGCCCGATGCGCCCGTGGTGGCGATCCAGCGCGTCGGCGAAGTCCGCGTTGATGCGCATCTCAGGCTTTCCCATCTCCCCGACGATAAGGTCGCGCCACCAGGAGGCCACTACGTCGAGCAGCTCCGGCAGCCGCTGGCGCGCGGCGCGGTCGGCGCCGCGCCCCTTGCCGTCCTCCTCTTCGCCGTCGGCGGGAATGTCGGTGGACGCGGCCAGCCGGTGCAGCGTCTCCGCCAGCCGCAGCGCGGCGGGCCGTCCGGTGGGCAGCAGGCGATCTACTTCCTCCAGCAGCGCGCGGCGGGCGTCCAGCACCGCCGGGTTCTCCGCCGCCGCCAGCGCCCAGCCGATGCGCCCGGCCGCCATGCCCGCGATGGCCCGCGCCTGCTCCGGCGAGACGCTGCCCCGCGCCTCAAGCGCCGGTAGAATCGCCTCGCGCGCGGCCAGCGAGAACCGGATGGGACGGCAGCGGGAGACCAGCGTAGGCAGCACGGCGCTGGGTCGCGAGGAGATGAGGATGATGACCACGTGCGGCGGCGGCTCCTCCAGCGTCAGCAGCAGCGCGTTCCCCGCGTCCTCCTGCAGGCCGGGCCGGTTCGCCGGGTCGAGGATGTAAACCTTGTAGCGCCCTTCCATCGGTTTCAGGTAGGCGTCTTCGCGTAAGGGCAGCGGGTGCGGCGAACTCTCCCCCACCTTCGTGCGGATGGCGTCAATGGGAATTACCGTCTTCCCGCCCGTCGTCTCCGGTGTCAGCAGGCGCACATCGGGGTGTGTGCCGGCGGCGATCATCCGGCAGGAGCGGCAGGCGCCGCAAAAATCCCCCT
>JAKIYB010000019.1 GCA_022708765.1 Armatimonadota bacterium
AAACCCGCCGCCTGCCGATAGCCGCGGCGCGCGCTTTATGGTAGACTGCGGCAGCCAAGGTTTTGCAGGGAGGGCGATGATGCGCTGGATTCTGGTCGCGCTGCTGGCGGGGTGGGGCGCGCTGGCGGGGGCCGTGCAGGCACCGGACAGTTTTGTCACTCGCGGCGTCACCTACCTGTCGGTGGAGCCGATGGCCCGCTGGCTGGCGCCGGAGATGCAGGTGTCCGTGACGAAGACGCCGCCCTCCGTCACCCTGAAGAGCGACGGGCGGACGCTGCGCATCACCTTCCCGGTGCCGCGCGGGCAAGCGATCCCCACACCGGAGACGCTGACCGTTGGCGATGCCAAACTTCCCGCCTGGGAAAGCGCCTTTACGGCGAAGCTGAATGACGCGGCGATCCCGCTCGATCCCCCGGCGCTGTGGCTGGAGCGCGGATTATTCCTTCCCGCGCGCTTCGTGGCCGCGCAGTACGCGCTGCGGTTGGCGCCGCATCCTGGCGGGCGCTATGTCACACTCAGCCATCCCCGCGACGCCTCCATGCTCACCATCTACTACCGCGCCGAGGATGTCGCCCGCGTCCGTCAGGCGCTGGCCGCCGCCGGTAAAGGTGATACCGTCGCGCTGGCGCACCTGCTCGACCGCTGCCCGTACCTGCTGCCTGCCACCGACGCCGTCGCGCTGCCGCTGCTGGCGCACGCCGCGCAGGGGGGATCCGTCAAGGCGGTGCAGTTGCTGCTGGCTCGCGGCGCGGACCCCGACGCCGGCGGCTGGGGCGGTTACACCCCGCTGGTGGTCGGCATCAAGCACGAGGAGGTGGTGCGCGCGCTGCTGAAGGCCGGCGCCGACCCCAATACCCGCGACGCCTTCTATATCGGTTCGCCGCTGCACGCCGCGGTGGTCACCGGCAACCTGAACGTGGTGGTAATGCTGCTGCAGGCCCGGGCGAATCCCAACGTTCGCGGGCGAGTGGACGGCGCCACGGGCGCGTTCACGGACGTCACCCCACTGCAACTCGCGATACACCTGAACCGGCGTGACCTGGCGGAACTGCTGCTGGCGCACAACGCCGATCCGAACGGCGCCGGCAGCACCGACCCCAGCCCGCTGTGCTTCGCGGCGACTTTCGGCGACCTGGCGATGGTGAAGACCCTCGTCGCCTACGGCGCCAACCCACGCCTGCCATCGTCGCAAGCGAAGGGGACCCCGCTGGACGCCGCCGTGTGGGCAGGCAAGCTGGACATTGCCCGCTACTTTTTGGACCAGGGCGCCGACGTGAATGCCCGCGCCGCCGACGGCCGCACGCCGCTCTTCAGCGCCGTGCTGGGCAGGCGCGCGGAAATTCTGGCGCTGCTGCTGGAAAAAGGAGCGACGGTGAACGCGGTCAACGGCCAGGGCGCGACCCCGCTGCACTACGCCTGGAACGCCGACAGCGCCCGCGCCCTCCTCGCCCGCGGCGCCATCGTCAACGCCGTCGCCCATAATGGCCTGACCCCGCTGATGGCCGCGGCCTGGTCAAGCGCGACGGACTCTCCCGCCCTTGTCGCCCTTTTCATCGAGAAGGGGGCGGACGTGCATGCCCGCTTCACCGGTCCGACTCACACCGGTCGCACCGCCCTCCACTTCGCCGTGATGAGTAAATCGCTGCCCAAGGTGAAGCTGCTGGTGGAGCACGGGGCGCAGGTGAACGCGAAGGCGAAGGACGGCTCGACGGCGATCAGCCTGGCGAAATCCCTGGGGGCGGAGGAAATCGCCCGCTACCTGCGGGCGAAGGGGGCGAGGTGAGGGCACCCGTCAGCGCGGCGACTTCCGTTCTCGCAGCGGCATCGTGGGCCGCGTCATCTCGACCAGTGTCCGCATCTCGCCGGCGTCTTCGCGCCGAATGACGATATTCGTCTTGCCCTGCGCTCCCGGCGCCAGCCTCAATTCGTCACGCTGCGCGGGAAAATCGATCGTCATCACATCCTGCTTCGCGTCAATAAGCGACCGGGGCAGCGGATCGCCGGCGCGATACGGGTAGAGCAGCACGATAAACCGCGGCGCCACGGCATCAGCGGAAATCACGAGACGGCGCACAGTATCATATGCCAACGTGACCGGTCCGCGGGCGTCACCATCCCGCGTCGTCATCCGCAACACGCGCACCAGCAGCAGTGGTTCACCCTTCGCCGGGTTGCCGCGGTCGTCCAGTGTTGCCAACCCGCGCCGCCCGATGAGGTGGATATCCATCACCGGCTGCTTCGCCGCGTCCGCGCGCGGATTGGGGCGGTCAATGCGCAGCAGTTCTACGTCGTTTGCCAATGCGAGTATCCAGTCGTAATGATGCACGGCGTCATCCTTCTGGATATCATCTACCACCAGCGCATACGGATAGCGCCCGCGCACCAGGCCGGCGGTGCGAACGGCCGTACGGACCGGGTAATTCGACTGGCGCACAGCCATCGTGACAGTGCCGTCCCGCAGCAACCAGTGTGGCGCCAGATGCAGGGGAACGGTCGCCAGGGCATCGTCCCGCGTCGTCCAGGCGAAGTCGTTGCTGGACTGCCAGACCGGTTCCCATCCCGCGGGGAGGGTACTCTTCCCCGCGAGGACATCTTCCCGCGTGATCGGTGTGCCGTCAGCGGCAACTCCACCGGCATACATATTGTAGCGCCAGTCCCAGGCGGGCTTGGCATCGCCCACCACGAAGGTGGCCAGCGGCGTCTCCCGCGCATCTATCAGCCGTGCCGGCGCATGTGTATCCTGCGTTGTGCCATCAATCACCACCAGGCTCTGGCAGCGGTTCGCGTCCGCTCGTTCATTTGGCGGGCTCCAGACACGACCTTTGCCGGCCAGGCTGATGGCGTTACGGTCGGCGAAAGTATGGCCACCGCTCACCTGGCGCGTATGCATTGCCAGCCAGACGGCATCCTGGTCCCATCCGCTGCGTGTCATCAATAGCGCGCGTTCGCCGCACAGGAAGGTATGGCCCATCTCCAGCCTCGAGGGATCAGGACGTTCCGGCAGGTAATCCATCGCATAGATGGTGCAAACGAGCAGCGTATTCCAGTAACCATCGGGCCGATCGGGGACCCGCGCGTAATCGTCACCGAGGGCCTGGCGGTAACAATAGTCAATCACGCGATCACTCGGATACAGATACTTCAGGCCGAACAGGTCTATGGGATTCGGAGATCCGATGCCGCCCAGCAGATCAAATTTCGCAAAGCCTTCGCCGGAGGGGAGGAGGCTGTGCGGCAGGAAAGAGGTGGCATACGCGCGCAGGTGCGGATGGCCGGCCAGATTAGGGGCGGTGCGCCGCGCCATAGCGATGATGCCGTCCATGCCGAGTTGATTCTTGCCTTCTCCTTCATTAAACGCGCCGGATGCAAACACTCCGTAAGTGAGAAAATTGCGCCAGCCCCTGTACAAGCCCTGATACTTCAGTTCGTTGAAGCCAGGTAACCCCTCCGCGCCAAGGTGCGCCATTAACCAGTAGGAAAACGTCGCCCAGTTGCTTGTCGCCATCGGCGAGGTGAAGGCGCCGTAGTTGTCGTGATACCAATTCGCCGCCACGAGCTCTTCCTCGATGCGCGCGCGCTGTTCCGGCGTGAGCCAGGGAAAGAGGAGATCGTAGGTAAAGGCCAGGTTATGCGATCCGACCGGCAGGCTCAACGGCGCGGCATCGCCAGTGCGCCGCTGTTCAGTGATGCGCGCCGCCTGGTCAATCTCCAGCGCGGTGACGGTGGCCTTCGCCAGTGCTTTTGCGGCGTCCGCATCATCTTCGATCAGGCAGCGCAGCGCTTCCAGGGGAAAGATGTTCCAGTAAAAGTCGGCCGGCTCACCACGGTCACCTTCCACGAGTTTCTGATAACGGGTGCCACGCCAGCCGCCTTTCCCCAGCCGAAAGAGCGGCACGGGTCCATGCAGTCCGCCAAAGGAGCCATGCCAGCGGTCCGGCTGCGCGTAATCGGCTTTGTCGTCGTAATCGCCCTTCATACCGTGGGTCCAGCAGAGGAGATGGCGCCAGAGCGCTTGCCCGCAGCGCGTCTCGCGGATGCGACGACGCAGGTCGGGGATGTCGCCGGGCGTGAGCAGGATGCGCGGATGGACGCCTGGCGGCGGCACGGGGGGCAATGGACGCATGCCCGTCGTATCGAAGGTAAGCTGTCGGTCGCCAAAGTCGGTGGCCTTCAACTCACCCCAGGGGATATCTACCGGTCTCCCATTAACGAGCGGAGAGGAGTAAGACCGGCATGGTTTCCGTGTAAATGACGCGGTGGGTTCTTGTGCCTGGCAGAGCAGGCACCAGCCCATCAACAGCACTACCGCAACGCGGAGAGCGAGCATGCGACACCTCACCGTATAAACGCCAGTGTCTCATCATACCGAAGTCAGGGGCAGGACGCAATGCAGTCGCGGTAGCGCCAGTAGATACGCAATCATCGGTGATGGTTGGCACACAACAGTTTACAGGATATGATATTGCGCGAGGAGAGACGCCGCGCAGCGGCGCAGTATTCCAACGCCCATGCGACATCACAAACCGACGCTGCACATCACCGACACGCTGGAAACCGTGGTAGCCGACCTGTGCGGGGGGCTACCGGAGTTCGCGCATATTGATCCCCGGCGGCTGCTGCTGTGCGCGGCGCGCGCGCGTCGGGGCGGGCCGGGGGGCACATACGCCCGCATCATCCCCATGCGCTTTGCCGACGGCACGCCGTTTCGCACGCACAAGGGGATGCGGTACGCGCTGCCGCAAATCCCCACAGAGCACGGTGATGTGCTGTATCTGATTTACGTCTACCTGCCGCGCTTCTTCGAGCAGCCGCTGGAACGCCGCGTGCTGACGCTCATCCACGAGCTGTACCATATCGCGCCGGCGTTCGACGGCACCATTCGCAAATTCGGCGCCCGCGCCCACGGCGGCAGCCGCGCCACCTTCAACGCCCGCCTGGAGCCGATGGTGGACGCATACCTCGCGCGGGATGACGTCCCCGCCCGCGACATCCTCGCCGCCGATTTCACCGAGCTTTCGCGGCAATATACCCTCATCGGCCGCGCGAAGGCGGTGCGGCTGCCGTAACAGGCGGGGAGGACACACTCGTCAGGCCTTACACACTCCGCTCGCGCACCAGTTCGCGCAGCGCGTCTTGCAGCACCGACGTCTGGGGGTAGCCGTGGCCGCGGTGCTGGAAGAAGCCTTCGGCATAGTCGGCGCCGCAGTGGGCGCCGGCCTCGCGGTCCCAGTGGCGCATCTCCTCGATGTACTGGTCCATGCCGTGCTGGCGGCGCAGCCATTCGCGCTGGGAGAGGTGTTGGCCGAGCATCTCCGCCTTTTCCTCGATGACCGCGGTGATCTCCACGAACCAGGGGGCAACGACTGGCGCGCCGAAGTAGTCGGTGCCACCCAGGGGGCCGAAGTAGTAGAGGGGCACCACGCCTTCGGTGGGTGGCAGCGCGGTGGCGGGGCCGACCACGTAATTCGGCATGGGCGCGGTGAAGGCGGCACAGCGGGCGATGGCGCCGGCGGCGTCGTGGTCCGGCATGTAATCGGTGGGGTAGTGGGTAATGATGCAGTCGGGCTTCACCGCGCGGATGAGCGCGGTAGCCTTGCCGCGAAATTCGTCATTGTCGTAGACTTGCAGATCGAGGCCGTCCAGGCAGTGATAGGCGCCTCCCGCGACCGCCGCCGCCGAGCGTGCTTCGCCGCGTCGCAGGATGGTGATCGCGTTGGGAGACAGTTCGGCGCTGCCGCAATTGCCGGCGCACACGGTGGCAATATGCACCTTCCAGCCGCGGTGCGCGAGCAGGAGCAGCGTGCCGCCGCAGCGGAATTCGGCGTCGTCGGGATGGGCGCAGAGCGCCAGCACGGTGGGCATGGGGGTCTCCTCTCCGGCGTATACATACTGCCGGCCTGCATAACCTCTCTTCCCGAGCCGCCTCTCCTTCAGGGAAGGAGGGAGTCAGCGGTTCAGTGTCGCGCGACTCTACACGGCTACACGATGCCGGCCTGCAACAAATCCTTCAAATTCAACATGCCGATGACACGGCCGTTAGCGTCCAGCACCGGCATTTCGCTGATCTGCCGGGCCTGCATCGTCTGCAGCGTCTCGACGGCCAAGCGCTCCGGGGTGATGGCGCGCGGCTGCGCGTTCATGTGGGCGGCGCAGGGTTTGCGCAACGCGTCTTCGTCCTCCAGCAGCATGCGGCGGATGTCCCCGTCGGTAATGAAACCGAGCATGATTCCACGCTCGTTGACCACCACCGCGGCGCCGGCGTGGGCGCGTGTGATGGCGAAGAGCACGTCTTTCAGCAGCGTATCCACCGTTACCAGCGCCAGCCGGTCGCCGGTTCGCATCACGTCACCCACGGTCAGCAGCAGGCGTCGGCCCAGCGCGCCGCGCGGGTGCAGTCTGGCGTAATCTTCCGAGGTGAAGCGGCGGCAGCGCATGACGGCGATGGCCAGCGCGTCGCCCATCGCGATTTGCGCGGTGGTGCTGCTGGTGGGCGCCAGGTTGAAGGGACACACTTCGCGCTCAACAGCGGTGTTCAGCACGGCGGCGGCGGCGCGGCCCAGCGGGGAATCCTCGCGGCCGGTGAGGGCGATGATGGGCACACCGATGCGCGCGATGGCGGGGAGGATGGCGTTCAACTCCTCGGTATCGCCGCTGTTCGACAGCGCGAGCAGCACATCGCCCACCGTCACCATGCCCAGGTCGCCATGCACGCCTTCGGCGGGGTGCAGAAAGAGCGACGGCGTGCCGGTGCTCGCCAGCGTGCCGGCGATCTTGCGCGCCACCGCGCCGGATTTGCCCATGCCGGTGGTCACCACGCGGCCCGCGCACCCGAGCACCAGATCCACCGCGCGGGGGAATTCCTCACCCAGGCACTCGGCCATCGCCACCAGCGCCTGCGCTTCCTGTCGCAATACGTCGCGCGCGAAATCCAACACCTCGCCGCGCTCCAGGGTTTGTGGGGTCATAATACCTGTCAGATTCGACAGGCGCGAACGGTTTCCTGCACGTGTTTTCGCATGTGCGCGCGCCGGCAGGAATTTCGCAAGCTTTGGTTAAGCATGTTACATGGAGGTGCGTTCCATGCTGCCGATGTTTCATTTACTGAAGACCGATCTATACGTCTCCGCGCTGTGCTACGGCGCGATGGGGCACGGGATGCTGGAAGGTGACCGCGCCGACCGCCTCTTCGCGCAGTACCGCGAAGCCGGCGGGAATTTCTTTGATACCGCGCACTGTTACTGCTTCTGGATCGAAAACGGGCTGGGCGCGAGCGAGCGCGTGCTGGGTGAGGCGATTCGCCGGCATGGCTGCCGCGACCGGGTGGTGATTGCGTCTAAAGGCGGGCATCCGGGCGCCGGTGAAAAATATCCGAAACCGGACCGTTACATCTCCGCGGAGACGGTAGCCGCCGACCTGGACGACAGCCTGTCGCGGCTCCAGATGGATGTCATTGACCTGTATTACCTCCACCGCGACGACCCGCGCCTGCCCGCCGGCGAGATCATTGAAATCCTCAACGCCGAGGTGCAGCGCGGGCGCATCCGCTACCTGGGGGCCAGCAACTGGACCGCGGCGCGCATCGCGGAGGCGAACGCCTATGCGGCGGCGCATGGCCTGCGCGGCTTCGCCGCCTCGCAGCCGCAGTGGAGCCTGGCCCAGCGCAGTGCCGGCGGCGACCCGACCATGCGCTCGGTGACGCCCGAGGACTTCGACTGGCACGCCGAGACCGGCCTGCCCGTCATCCCCTACACCCCCACCGCCGGCGGTTACTTCGCCGGACGCAACACCGCGTCGTTCGACAACCCGGTCAGCCAGGCCCGCCGCGAGCGCGCCGCCTCCCTCGCCGCCGACCTCAACTGCACCCCCACCCAGCTTGCCCTCGCCTGGCTCCTCCACCAGCCCTTCCTCACCATCCCCATCATCGGCACCACCGACCCCGCCCACCTCGCCGACGCCCTCGGCGCCGCTGATGTGGTGCTGTCGTCCGAACAGGTGAAGTGGCTGAAGGAAGGGATGATGTGGTGCTGAGGGAAATGCACATTGAAAAATGGAAAATGGACAATGTAAAGTGCTGAAGAACGGGTTAGTGATCTGAACGGTATTGCGCGGCATCGGTAAGCAGGCTGAAGCTTTACGGTCACAGATTGTGATCTTAAACAGGATGGGATGTACTTGATATCGCAGATTACGATATCAAGTGGAACGCACAGCTTTGCCATGAAGAGGATAACCGCCATGACGGACACGGCACTTGCTCCGATTGAGGAGATCGCTGCCACGATTCTGACTGTTCGCGGAAAGCGCGTGATGCTGGACAGTGACCTGGCTCTCTTGTATGGCGTGACAACCGGCCAGTTTAATCAAGCTGTTAAACGCAACCTTGATCGCTTTCCGACTGATTTCATGTTCCATCTCACTCAGGAAGAGTATGACGCTCTAGGATCACAAATTGTTATCTTAAAGCCCGGGCGTGGACAGTACCGCAAGTATCTCCCCCTATGTTTTTCCCGAATACGGCGCGGTGATGGCAGCCAGCATATTGAATTCCCCGCGCGCCGTGGAGGTGAGCGTGTTTGTCACGCGCGCCTTCGTCCAGCAGCGCGCAATACTTGCCGCGCACAGTGAGCTGGCACTGCAGGTAGCGAGTCTGGAGAAGAAGCTGCTGGCCGGGTTGCAGATTATCCGCGAGCATGATGACCGTCTGGATGCCAGCGAAGCACAGATCGAGGCGCTGATCGAAGCAATCCGCGCCTTGCAAACTCCACCGGCTGCGCCGCGACGGGCAATTGGTTTTCGCACGGGAGATGGTGAATGACGGAAACCACGAGTCAGGATCGTTCAATCAGTATCCATATCCATCTCCGCCGCGCCCGCTTCTGGCTCATCCTCTTCATCATCGGCCTGGTGGTGAGCGGGCTCACCGCCTTTCCGCTGCGGTGGGAGGTGGGCATCCTCTATGACCTCACGCAGCGACTGCCGTGGTTGCCTGCCGGAACCGTGGCGTGGATTGCGCGGGTGCATGAGGGATTGAACGTGACCTACGCGCGCTATCCGTACATCGCCTACGGCACCGACTGGCTGGCCTTCGCCCACCTCGTCATCGCCGTCGCCTTCCTCGGGCCGCTGCGCGATCCGGTGCGCAACGTGTGGGTGGTGCAGTTCGGCATGATCGCTTGCGCTGGCGTGCTGCCGTTGGCGCTCATCGCCGGACCGCTGCGCGGCATCCCCTTCGGCTGGCAGCTCATTGACTGCGCCTTCGGCGTGGTGGGGGTGGTGCCGCTGTGGCTGGCGTATCGGGCAATCCGGCGCATGGAAACCCTCACCCTCATGGCGCAACCAGCATCACCGACGTCACCCCCGTCGGCAGGGTGACTGTCCAGCGGTTGCCTTCCTGCGCCAGCGCGAGACCGGGGACGGATTTCGCCGGCACCCAGGCGCCGGGGGCGGTGAAGGCGATGGCGCGCGGCTTGTCGGACGGCGGCGCTTCCACGGTGAGCACCTGGCCGACGCGCAGGCTGGTGGGGCCGTCGGCGGCGAGCGCGTACCCCTTCGGGTGGCGAATCTCGCCCGCGGCGGCGAGTGACAGCACCAGGCCGGTGGGGCGGTCCTGCACGGAGGCGGCCTCGCCGCGGAAGGCAATGCCCTCTGCTTCCGCCGTCGCCTCCCCATCGGCCAGGAAGACGTAATCGGTGCCGAAAGCGCCCTTCACCTTGATGATTTTGCCCTCGCCGAGGGTGGTGAAAGCGGGCGCGGCCTCCCCGCGCAGCCGCGGGAAGAGCGCGACGAAGTAGGCGCCGTCGGTGGGAAGCTGCAGGTGCAGCAGGTCCTGATACTCGCTGTATTTATCGTAGTAGGTGTGTCCCCAGCGCAGGGTGTGGCGCGGGGTGTTCGTCGGGGCGGCGATGTAATACTCCACATCCACGCCGCACTGCCCAACGGCGGTGAAGCGGCTGCCGCGTATCTCCCGCGCGTCCATCGCCTTATTACCGGGCTTGTCGGCAAGGAAGGCAGCCAGGTCTTTCACCTCTTCCGGCGTGCCGATCTTCTCGGAGAGCGTCCAGAACTGCCACATCGTCGGCTGCCCCCCGGTCACGGTGTCGCGCAGCACCAGGTAGTTCACTCCGCGCTCGTCGCGGTCCTTGATGAAGAGGGCGCGTCGCGTCCAGTCCACCGGCGGCTTGCCGGGGTTGGGCGCGGGCGGCCATTTGGGCAGTACATCGGTGTGCGTCTGGTCGGGGTGCCACAGCTTCACCGGCGTCTCCATGCGCATCGTCGCCGCCAGATAGTCCTGCCGGGAGAGCGGCGCCAAGGCGGTCAGCGCTATCGGGCCCTTGTACATGAAGCGCGCCTTGCGCTCGGCCAGCGCGCCCACTTCGCGGGCGGGCAGCACGCGGCTGATGAGGATTTCTTCCCGTTCGGCGTAGCCGTGCCCGGCGAAGCGCACGCTGATGGGCGCGCCTTTCGCCCAGATGGCGGCGAAGGCGCCGCTCTCCGAGTAATAGCAGGTATAGCCCTTGGGCTCCATGATGAAGTTGAGGTAATATTCCCGCGGCGTGCCCACGCCCTGGCGCAGCAAAGCCCCCATCCACGGGAAGTGTTCGGTACCCCATGGCGGCGTTTCCGCCGGCAGTGTGGGGTCCATATACAACTGTTCCAAGCCGCCCATGCGGTCACTGAGGTAGCCGGTGGATTGCCCGGCGCGCAGCCAGTGCCACTGCATGATGCGCGAGAAGGCCGGATCGTCCGTCGCCAGCGCCTTCGCCATCATTCCGGAGAGGCCGCTCTGGTGATAGGCGGGGCCGCGGCCGGAGGGCGGTGAACCGACGAGTGCTGCGGTGCCCGGCTTCGCGAAGCGCGGGTCGGGCGGGGTATACTGCTTCGTCAGGTAGAGCATCAGCCGCTGGAGGCGCGTGTCGCGAGTGTAGTCCTTGATGCCGGCGTTTTTCGCCGCTACCGCGTAGACCACCAGCATTGCGGCGGACACCTCGGCGTAATTCGCCATGCTTTCCGGCCACTCGCCGTTCGGGCCGACGCTGGTGTTCAGCCACTCCTCCATCATCGCCAGCGCGGGCGCCGACCACGCTTTCGCCATCGGGTGGTCGGGGATGGTGGCGGCGAGCATTCCCTGGTTCAGCACATGCGCCACCGTCATGTTCTGATTGCCGCTGGCGAAGCCGCGCTCGTACGACCAGTTGCTCGGGTCGCAGCAGGCGTAGGCGAGGTAAGCCATCTGCGCGCGGAAAACCCGGCGCTCCTTGGCGGAGATGAGATCGCTGTCAATGAGCGCGTCATACATGCCGGCAAGCTGGCTGGCGCTGCGCATACGGTCAAAATTGCCGAGTTGCCCCAGGTAGATGCGCAGACGCTCCACGAGATTTACTTTCTCGGCGATAATGGGAGAACCGGTGAGCAGATAAGCCAGCAGGGGATTGGGATCGCGATAGGTCGGCAGATCAATGTATTGATACACCCGGGCGTAATTCAGCAGATCATCGAGGCGCTGGCCGTCCAGCGGTTGCGCCTGAATACGCGCCAGGTCCTGTTTGTTCAGGAAGACGCGCGGATGACTGCCTTCGTCGCCGGGCCAGTCCAGCACCAGGTCTTTGACGCGGTCCAGTGGCCAGATGCCTTCGGGACAGCCGTTGAGGAAAGCCTCGCGGCGTTCCCAGCGCGGTTTTTCGAATGGACCGCCAAAGGTCCAGTAGCGGTCGCCCAGGTTCGTGTTGACGCGAAAAAAGATCTCCCCGCGCTCGTCCTTCTCCAGCGGCAGCCACTTGCGTCCGTTCCATGCCCCGCCGGGGGCGCCGGGCTGCTCCCAACGTTCGGGATAGAGGCTGGAAATGCCGAGGATGGCGCCCTTCACCGGGGTGGAGAAGTTGAACCAGGACTGCTGCTGTTGATTCCACCAGCCCGCCCAGGCGAGAAGTGAGATGAGCGTGCCGGGCTTTTCCGCCGTCAGGTCGAAATCCTGCAGGTCGCGCGCCAGGTTGCCGTAACGGTCCTTTTGAATCGTGCCCCAGCGCAGCGTGTAGGACTGATGCACGAGCGTCTGCAACGACAGGCGGTCAATCCCGCGATTCATCAGCCACAACCAGCCGTTCTTCGCGGCGATGTCGCGCTCATATTTCTCGCGATCCTCCGTCTTGATGCCGGGTGGCGGCGCGCTGTGCGTCTCCCAGATGGCGCGGCTGTTGCGGGCGGCAAGCTGCACGACGGTCTCCAGCGTTGCACCGTCTTCGTATTCCTCACGGATGCTGACGCGACCGACCACCGGGCCGCTTTCAGTAACGCGCGCGCTGAAGCGCCGGATTTTCCGCGCGCCGTAGCGCGCGCTGCCGCCGAACCACGCCCCGTCCGCCAGGCGCATGGCCATCACCGGACCGGGGATGCCGGCGGCGTTCGCGGGAGGATCATATGCCTGCTCGCCGAGGGGCAGCTTGACGCCAAACTTGCCGTTGCTCAGCTCGACGAAATCTTTGCCGGTGGTAATGCGCAAGTCGGTGTCGGCAGAGAGACCCGTCGCGGGGGCTTTATCATACCGCAGGATGTAGATGTCCGTCGCCAGCGGCGCAAGGTCGGTGACGAAAGCCACCCGCGCCGACTTCACGAACGCCGTGCCGGGCCAGAGTTCCACCTCGATGAGCTGCACGGGCAGCGGGCCTTTCGGTCCCACCAGCGTTACCGACGCGGGGTGGCAGGCGCCTTTCGGCGCGGTGAAGGGGAAGGTGACCAGCTCATCAGTCCATGTCACGCGCAATTGCTCGCGCAACGTAAAACGCTGTTCGCCGGCATGGGCAGCCAGCATCAGCAGCAAACCAAGCAGCACGGCGACACTCCGCATGGCAGGCTCCTTTCGGACGCACGGGTTTGCCAGTTCACTTCGTGCTTGCGCATGAAAAGTCCTGCCGGTGATACGATATAGGGTGCACGCAAATATTGTTGGGCCTCACCCCAAGGCAAACGCCCCCCGGATGATGCGAGCCGCCTCCTGCTGACTTACGCCTGCCGGCCGCGCGGTCGCGACCCGACGGGGCGCATGGGGAGCGGTATTCAGGTACGGGCGCGCCACCTGCGGGCGCAAGGACGGGACCCCTGACGGGGGGCGCGGCGGAGCCAACGCCGCCGTTTTCGCCTGCGCACAGGCCAGGGCGAAGTCGCCGTTGAGCACCGCGCACCGAGCATTGAGCACCCTTTGCAGATGGGGCGGGTTCCACCGCATCCCCGGCCCCTTCGCCCGCGCCTGCACCACCGTCTTGATGGCCGACTCGATGCGCCCGCTGCCACACGGGTACCCGCGCTGCCGGGCTTCCGCGTAGTCCACGCGGGCACGGTTGTGCCACAGATAGATGAAGCACGACCGCACGGCGTCCCGGATGTCCGCCGGGAGATCCGACTGGCGCAGCAGCCCGATGAGCGCGCGCAGGGTCTCCTGCGGGCCCCGCTCCCAGAGCGCCGTGGCCTGCGCGTCCCGCCATGTCGCCCCGTCCGGCAGGCGCGCCGCCACGGCATCCAGGTGCTGCAGCAAGTGGTACCAGTCGAGGAGTTGGAACGCGTCCGGGAACAGCCGATCCAGCAGGTTCCAGATGGGCCGCGCCCCGTCCGCGAGACAGAGGATCTCGCGGGCCCGGCCCAGCCCTTCCGGGGCGGCCAGGGCCAGCAGCACGTCGTCATGGTCGGCCCACGGCCCCTGCACCACCGCGTGGCGCGGCGGCTGGTCGACGCCGTCCTCCCGGCGATAGACCAGCATCCCTTTGACCTCCTGCCAGTGGGCGGGGCGCATATGCACCATGCCGCCATCACATTGGATCACGAGCAGATCGGGCGTGGGCGGCGTGGCGGGCGGGTCGGGGAGGATGTAGGCGTCCCCGACCGCCTCGGTGAAGGTTTCCAGGGCGCGGGCGGACACCTGGATGGGGGTGAGGGTGGCGAGGAGGTCGGCGGCCTGGGCAAAGGAGGGCACGAGCGCGCCGACGAGGGCCGCCGCCGCGCGCACGCCCCAGGAGGCGTTGCCGGGCGGGAGTTCCCAGGCGGTATCGGCCGGAGCGCACGTCTGCCCGCACGCGGGACAGCGCCAGTAGGAACGCGTGAGCTGCACCTCCCCCTGCTGGCAGGTTAGCGTGCGCGGTCGCTCCCCGTGACGGTGGCAGGCGTGCCCACACGAACAGAGCGGCGCCCTCCCTTTTCCGCCGACGGCGCGGGAGACGCCCCGTGGAGCAGCCCCTCGATCAATTCCGGCCCAAGGCTGCGAAAGAGGTCGGTGACAACCTCCTCGGCGCGGGCGAGGGTCGGCGCGCCGTCGGCAAACTGGGCGTGGGCGAGGGCGAGCAACGGCTGGACGGCCGCGGGAGCGAGACGGGAACGACGAGAGCGCATGGGGCAATCCTTTCTGGGTCCGAGGGACACTCCACCCTACCCCAAAGGCCGGTCCGTTGCACCAAACCAAGCCTGATGCCGGCCAACATTATTTGCGTGCACCCAGCTGTTCGGGTGAGGTAAAGGCTGTGATCATTATTGCTCCCGGCTCTCATCATCTCTCCACTCCAGCCCTGCTTCCTGAAGGGGAGGAGGGCTGGGGAGGAGAGGTCACGCTCCAGGCGGTGAAGATAATAGGTATGCCTCTTAGCTTTTTCGCGCACTCGAAATCGCTATTTCACCAATACTTTCAGCGCCAGATGCACCATCACCACCACTGCGGCTACGACGGCTGCCGGGCCAATAAGGGGCGGCAGGGTGCGGTGGAGGCGGGTGTTGAAGTGTTCGTTGGTGACGAGCAGGCAGACATGGACGGGGGAGAGCATCATGCCCAGGTAGCCGAAGCCGTAGGCGAGGGCGGCGGTGCTGAGCAGGCTGCCGAAGGCGGGGTTGGGACCGAGCAGGCTGATGACGATGGGAAAACTGGCGCCGACGAAACCAAAGGCGACGCCCATGGTGAAACCGCTGATGAAGGGGATGAGGATCGTGACCGCCCACAGTGGGATGCCCCACGCGTGCAGTTCGGCGTCCATCACGCCCATCAGCGTGCCGCCGGGCAGTTTCGCGTTGATAAAGGCGCCGTAAATCTGCATGGCGGCGATGATGCCGGCCATAATGAAGGTTTTCGGGGAGAGCAGGATTTTTCGCCATACGGCGCGCGGCAGCGGACGCTGGCGCTGCAGCACGAGAATGGCCGCCAGCACGCCCAATCCCATGGGAATGAAGTCGCTCATGTGGGTCAGCGTCATGACGCGACCGAGCGCGGCGTACCCCACCCGCACCAGCGCGTAGCCGATGACCACCACGATGATGGGGGTGAGTAGGCGTGGCAGGGAATCGCGCGGAGCTTCGCCGCACTCCTCGGCGATAGCCTCCGCCGGATGCACCCGCCGAAGCAGAAAGAGGTAACCCGCGCCCAGGCAGGCGGCGGTGAGGGGCAGGCCGTAGAGCATGACCTGCCAGACGGCGAGGCCGCTGAGCTGCATGGTGAGCAGGACGCCGGGGTACAGGGGCCACCAGCATTCCCAGATATGGCGGAACCAGTAGTTGATCTGTGTTTTCAGGTCGGGGAGAATGGCGCCGTCGGGGTCGCAGCCGTCTACCAGCGGGGCGGAGAAGACCGCGCCGCCGGGCATGGGCAGAAAACCGATGAGCGCGGGCAGCGCGGCAAGGGCGGTACGATGGGTGAAGCGCCGCCGCACGGCGCCCACCAGGTCGCGCATGGAGCCGGTGGCATCCATCTGGTTGCTGAGGCCCATGACCAGATAGACGATGCAGAAGAGCAGCAGGCTGGTGGGCGAAATGAGCGTGGCGAGCGCGATGAATGCCGTCGTCCCCAGCCCGTGGCCCGTCCACAGCGCCAGCGCCAGCGCGCCGACGAGGATGGCGGCCAGCAGCGGCGCGCGCAGCAGATTCACAATCAGAATGATCGCCAGCGAGCCAAGGACTTTGACGAGTGCCGGGGCCGCGAGGAGTGCTTCGAGCATGACGGCTTATTGTAGCAGGTTATTGAGTGGGCGGGCGATCCCGATGCAATCGGGATCGCCCGCCCGGGAAGGCACGCTTACTTCACGGTGATGCTGATGATTTTATCGCCGACGGCGATTTTTTCCACAACGTCCATGCCTTTAATGACTTTGCCGAAGACGGCGTATTCGTCATCGAGGAATTCCGTTTTGTCCAGGGTGATGTAGAACTGGCAGCCGGCGGAGTTGGGGTCCTGCGCGCGGGCCATGGCAAGGGCGCCTTTGACGTGGCGCAGGTTAGGCGCGATCTCCCGGTTAATGGTGTAGCCGGGGCCGCCGGAACCGTCGCCGTTCGGGTCGCCGCCCTGCGCCACGAAGCCGGGCTCCACGCGGTGGAAGTTCAGGCCGTCGTAGAATTTCGCCTGCGCCAGCTTCACGAAGTTCGCCACCGTCAGCGGGGTGTCTTTGCCGTAGAGTTCGACGGTGACGTCGCCTTTGGCGGTCTTGATGACGGCGGTGCGGGTGCCGGCTTTCTTTGCGGCGTCAATCTCCTGCTGGGTGGGCGCCTGATGCTTGCCGGCGGGCACTTTCGACGGAGGCGGCTTCGGGGTCAGGGCTTCGATGGTCGCCTCGGTAGCGCCAATCGCCAGCACCTGCGCGCCGTCGGGCGAGATGCTGTAGTCGAGCACCATCAGGTGCGGGGCAATGGCCTTCGGTTCGCCGCCCGCGACAGGCACCGCGTAGAGCTTGCGGTCGCGCAGGAAGAGCACCGTCTCGCCATCCGGGGTGAACTGCGGCGCCATGTCCGGCCCGACGGTGAGCGGGGTTTTTTCCGAACGATCCGTCTTCACCAGCATCAGGCCCATCTGCGGCAGCGCCAGCGCCAGCTTCGTGCCGTCAGGGCTGAAGGCGTAGGCCGGGCCTTCCATCACCGCCGGCAGCGGGTCTTCCGCGTGCTGCGCGGCGCCGTCCGCCACCTGCACCTGGCTCAGCGACACCGATTCCAACTGCTTGTCTTCGGTGAATTTCGGCACCAGCACCAGCGCGGTGGCGCCGTCGGGGCTGAACGCGCTCAGCAGACCTTCGCCCAGCGACTTATCGCCGGTGCCGTCGGCATTCATCACGTGCGCGGTGAGCTTCTGCTCTTTGTCAATGGCGGTATAGGCGATGAGCTTGCCATCTTTGCTCACCTGCGGGCGGGCGCCGGTGGCCAGTATTTTGATCTCGCCTTTCGCGTCAATGCGGCAGAGGCCGGGCAGCGGCGGCGAGGCGGGATCGGCATTCGGGTTCAACTGCATCACCAGCACCGCGCCGTCGGGACAGGGCACCGGGGCGGCGCTGATGAGGCCGTCCTGGCTGGAGGCGGTGGTGAGGTTGCTGCCGTTGGGGCTGTCGAACTTGCGGGTGTAGACATCGAAACCGCGCTCGTAGAGCAGCGAGCCACCGTCCGTGGTAAAACGCGCCGTGCGCAGGTTCATCAGCGTGCGGTTGGCCAAATCATACGTGAGCTGTTTGGACGCGCCATCCGCCAGCGACACCAGGAAGATATCCAGGCTCATCTTGCGCAGGTCTTCCGGCGCGCCCATTTGCGGCTCCATGGGCAGC
This sequence comes from Armatimonadota bacterium, assembly GCA_022708765.1. Classification (GTDB taxonomy): domain Bacteria; phylum Armatimonadota; class Hebobacteria; order CAIYQO01; family CAIYQO01; genus JAKIYB01. The sequence continues at coordinate 17,544 of JAKIYB010000019.1, forward strand.
GTGGCGGTCACGCCGTCGAAAGTGACAGCCATCGTCAGCATGTCGTCGCTGATTGTCGCCGTGCCGCCCAGCGCGGTGACGCACGCCTCGGCGGGCACGAAGCCCAGCGTGGCGTAGAGGAAGGGCGCCATCGGCAGCGTGATGGGCTTGCCGTCCTGCTTCGCCTCGATCTTACCCAGAGAGAAAGTAAACGTCTTCTCGCCGCGGGTGAGGGTGATGATCCCCTTCGACGAGGTGACGGTGGCGCCGCACAGCTCGGACAGCGCGCGCGCCGATACCATGCCGGTCTTCGCGAAGACCAGTACCGGCGGCGCCTCCGGCACCACCGTCATGGGAGCCGCCGCGCCGGCCAGCAGGCCACCGAGCGCGAGCGCGCACCAGAGTACAACCATTGTGAAACGCATGCCTTCATCCTTTCAAGCGAGGGCTGAATCGTTGCTACGGGAAGCATCAGAGGTATACCCAGAATGCCGTTTCCCTATTACACGCCGGGAAAGGGGTTTCCTGCCGGGGAGGAAACTTTTCCCGTGGCGATTGGTGACTATCCCCCGCTGTCCCCCGATGACTACCCCCCAAATTGGTGCGTTTTTGCAAAACGGGGGGTAGTCATTTTTTCCGACCACCCGCCTGGCCCTAAAGCGCCAGGCTACCGAACGACGCCCCCTGGAAGGGGGCTTGGGCGGAGCGCTCCGGCCTGGTCGCGGTGAAAATAAAAGATTGTTTTTTTGCAGAAAGCAGGCATAAGACCAATACTGTTGCTTTATGCCTTCCCGCACTCCTTCTGCTGCCGCTTGCTGTTCGGGGGAGCGGTGCCTGGTGGAGCGGCGCGCGGCGGCAGGATCTGGACCGCCGTGTGATAGTCCACCGCCGCGGTCGGGGGGCCACAGCCCCGCGGACGGATGGGATACCGGGTCCAGTGACGCCGGACCCCGCGCGGGCGGTGGAGGCCCCGGCTGGAGACGACCCGTTCCTCCCGGATTTCATCGAGCACCTGCTGATACCAGATCCGCAGACGCCGAGGGGGAAAAAACGCCGGCCACCTGGGGGAGCCGGCGGCGCAACACCTGCACCGCATGGGTGAAGGAGAGCCGGTCGGGATCCTCCCCGATCGGCAGCGCGGCCTCGTGGAGCACCGCCCGCACGACGAAGTGGGCGAGCAGCAGGCCATAAATCTCTTGCTGGACCAGGTCCGGGGTTTTGCTCCGCAGCCTGATGTGCGCCCCGCCGCGCAGATGGGTTTTCGCTTCGTCAAAGACACTCTCGGCTTCCCACCGCTCATGGTAGAGGGCCGCCAGTTCTGCCGCGGGGGCGGTCAGCGGATCGAGGAGGCTGGTGCAGAGGCGATAGTGCTCCGCGGCCCCCGGCACGCCGCGCAGGGTATATTCGATGACGCGCACCGGGATGGGTGCCCCGGCCG
>JAKIYB010000001.1:0-24692 GCA_022708765.1 Armatimonadota bacterium
ACGGCTGCTTGCCGTGAAGGAGAAAGCCGCCGCTCTCTCGCGCCTTGGGGCCAGTGGCGCAATGGCCGCCGCTTCCACCGAATCCACTATCACCGCCAGCGCCGGCGCCAGCGCGGTGGCCGGGCAATATACCGTCACTGTTGACGCGCTCGCGACGAATCACCAACTCATCAGCCAGGCTTACACGGATCAGGATACTACAAGTATCGGTTCAGGCACGTATACCATCGCAGTAAACGGCACAACGACGGAAATTGCCGTTAACGAGCTGACGCTGACCGGCCTGCGCGATGCCATCAACGGCAGTGGCGCCGATGTCTCCGCCTTCATCGTAGAAAATGATGGCGCGTACCACCTCGTCCTTTCCGCGAAAACCGCCGGGACGGACGGCGCCATCACCGTGACGCCGGTGCTGGCAGGTGGAACGGCGCCGGCGATGGTAGAGTTGCAGGCGGCCGCTGATACCCGCGTCACCCTGGGCAGCGGCGCCAACGCCATCACCCTGACGCGCGACGGCACCACACTGACCGATGTTATTCCCGGCATCACCCTCACGCTGTCGTCAGCCTCGGTGGGGAAGACGGCGACCATCACCGTCAGCGGCAGCAACGCCGACGTGCGTACCGGCGTGAGCGCCTTCGTCACCCAGGTGAATGCCTTTCTCGATGCCGTCACACAGCTCTCCTCATATAATGCGGACACCGGAGAAACGGGCGTGCTCTTCGGCAACTCGCGCCTGCAACAGATTAAAGGTGAGTTGCTCACCACCATCACCGCACAAGTCGGCGGGTTAGCGACCGGTATGAATTCCGCCGTGCAAGTCGGCATCCGGCTTGGCACGGACGGCAAGCTCGCTTACGATAACACCGTTCTGGAAGCCGCTGTGAATGAGGACCGTGAACGGGTGGTGCGCCTTTTCAGCACGATGGGCATCGCTACCAGTCCGTATGTGTCGTATTTGAGTTCGACCAGCGAAACCCAGGTCAGTGATGCCGCCGGGTATACGGTACAGACAACACAGGCGGCGGACCGCGCGCGACTGACGATTGCCGGGGGCGAGTTGCCTGAAACGTTAGCCGACGATGAAACGCTCACTCTCAACAATCAGACCGTTACGCTGACAGCCGGCATGACGCGCAGCCAGGTGATTGCCGCTATCAACGCGACGAGCGCGGACAGCCGCATTACCGCCACGCTCACCGGCGCGGATGGCACGGGCACGGGCAATTATCTGACGCTTACCCAGGCGGACTATGGCGCCACGGAATATGTCAAAGCGGTTTCCACGCTCGCGGCGGGCGGCACCGGCATCGGCACGACGCTCGTTACCGCCGGCAACCCGGGTGCCGGCAATGTCGGACGCGTGGGCAAAGACGTGGTAGGAACCATCAACGGGCAGGCGGCAACCGGCGTCGGGCAGGTGCTCACCGGCAGTGAAGGCGCGGCCAAAGGCTTGATGCTGCAGGTCAGCGCTACCGCTCCCGGCGATCTCGGTACCGTCACCTTCACCCGTGGGGTCGGGGGCGTTATTGACCGTCTGCTTGAATACGTGACGCGCGCCGGCGATGGCGCCATCAGCAATGTACAGACTACTCTCGATGCCAACATTCTCTCGCTCGACGACGCCATCACACGCGGGGAAGCGTCCGTCACCCGAGAAGTCGCCCGCTTGCGGATGCAATTCAATGCCATGGAGACGGCGTTGAGCACATATAAGAACCAGAGTTCCCAGTTAGCGAATCTCATCGCGGGGCTTCCGACCTACTCGCTCGGATAGCGAAAGCCGAAAGAAGGATTGTTATGCCAGTTGCCAGTGTGAACGCATATCGCGCCAATCAGGTTTCCACCATCAATCGGGGGCAGTTGCTGCTGCTGGCCTATGATGGCATCGCACGCTTTTTGCAGGAAGGGCGCGCGGCGATGCTCGCGCGGCGATACGAGGCGCAGAACACGAATATTCAGAAAGCGCAGGATCTCATTGTCGAGTTGATGTGCGCGTTAAATCCCGAAGCCTTTCCCGAGTTGGCGCATAACCTGGAACAGCTCTACACCTATATGTATCAGCGCCTGGTGAAAGCGAACGTCGAGGACGATATCGCCGCGCTCGATGAAGTGGGCGCCATGATTGCCGACCTGCGCGAAACCTGGGCGGAAGCCGAGCGGCAGCTTCGCGTGATGGAGGGCTGATACGATGCACGCCGAGTATGTTGCGCCGTATGGCACGGAAGGTTTTGTGCGTCTGCTTGCGGCGCACGCGGCGTTGCTGCGTATCCTTGATGCGTTGATTCGGTTGAATCTGGCCTTTGCGTCAGGGGTGGACCTGGATCATGAGCGCATGCTGAACGCGCGACAGCAGTTACTGGATGAACTCGCGCGTCATGATCTGGCGGAGCTCTTTTCCGCAACCGAGCGTTATTATCGCCAGTGCGCCAGCGAGGGGCAAACGGAAATGGCGGGGGAACTGCGCACGGCCTGGGATGCCGCGCGGGCGCGATTGGCGAAGATGATGGAAGTTGAAGCGCAGACGCGCGACGCCCTGATGGCGGTGCGCGATGCGCTGCTGGCGCAGGTCACCGCGCAAAGCCGGGGGCAGTCCGTGCGACGCTATGGCGCTGATCTACGGTCGGCGCCGCGTTTTCTGGATGGCGTGCGCTGATCAGGCGGATGGCGTGTTTCGCAGCGCGAGCAACAACTCCACCTCGCCGCGTGAGAGCCGTGTCTGCGCGGCAATCCGCCGTGTATCGAGGCCGTTATCGCGCAAGCGATATACGGTTTCGCGCACGTGCGGCTGTGTCGGGGACGCAGCCAGCGGGGATGCATTGTGGGTCAGCAGCGCATCAATCGCGGCTTCGACGCGCACCATGCGCTGTGCCAACTCTGCCATGCTTGTGTCGCTCTCGGTCGGTTGTGGAGATGCGGGCCCCGGTTCGGTGTGGTGCGTATCAGCCGCCGAACAGGGAGGCGTAGATTGTCGTCGCCACCACCAGACACCGGCAACGGCGAGGATGAACAGGGCAATATACGAAGTCGGGCTCAGTTCCAGCATAGCGGGATTCCTGTCAGGCGGTAAAATCTATCTGGCGGACTTCCGTTCCGGGTAACTCATGCTCCTCCACATGCCCCTCCGGGCCATAGGTCTGTATATGCGGCGCGCCCGGGCTGCCCTCGGCGTCGTCCGCATCCTCACGTGGATGTCGGCGCGCGTGTTCGTCGTCCCGCTGGTCGGTCGGATGGCGGTCAATCTCTACCCGCGCGGCATGATCACCGGCGGGCGCCGGGGGAATACGCTCCTGATCTACCTTGCGGATTTCGATCATCACAGCCTCACGGGAACGGTTAGTAGTCCGGGTAGGCGGTTTGCATCATCGCTCGCAGCCGCAGGATGGCTTTCGCGTGTAACTGGCACACGCGCGATTCGGTTACCCCCAGCACTTTGCCGATTTCCTTCAGCGTCAGTCCATCGTGATAATACAGCGAGATGACAAGTCGCTCGTTTTCCTGTAACTGCTCGATGGCTTCCGCCAGCGCCCGGCGGAGGTCTTCATGGGTGGTGTGCTCCTCCGGCGATGCCGTCTGCTGGTCGGGGATCAGGTCGCTGATGGCCATACCCGCGTCGCCACCGAACTGCTCCACGGTTTCGTCCAGCGACACGATAGTCTGACCACCTACCTCCTGTGCTAGTTCATCGAAGGCGGCTATCGTCAGTCCCATCGCCGCTGCCACTTCCGCGTCGCTTGGTGAGCGCCCCAACTCGCCTTCCAGCCGCGCGATCGTGTTAATAATGTCGGTGCTTTTGGCGCGCAGGGAGCGGGGAACCCAGTCCAACTCGCGCAGCATGTCCATGACCGCGCCACGAATGCGATAGTAGGCATAGGTGTTAAATTTCACCCCGCGCGAAGGATCGTAGCGGTCAATAGCCTCAATCAAGCCCACGATAGCCTGGCTGATCAGGTCATCGTAGCTGAGTCCGCCGGAAGGCTGCAGATTCAGGCGATCCACCACGTAGCGCGCCAGCGGAGCGTATTGCTCGATTAACTGGCGGCGCAGCGCATCGCTGGGGGCTTCGCGATAAGCTGTCCAGAGTTCTACCATATGAAGTCTTCCTTAATACTCTTTCCACAGGAGACGCGTTTTCCCTGTGACTGCCGTGAAATTTACTCTCCGGTCGTGCCGCCAAGTCTGTCAATGATCCCACAGAGCAGCAGGGTGAGAATGACCACCGCCAGACCAGCGCCGACCGCGCGCAGCGAAGCGTCCAGGATATCCGTTCCGCCGTGCGCCAGTATTCGCCAGAGGAGAAGGCCGCATGTCAGTGCCGCGGCCAGCAGCCCGATTTGCATGACGATCTGTTTCTGCGGCATACGTGCCTTCGCCTCCTCCCTTTATGTCAGTCGCAAGGCTTGCGCCAGTCGCTCGGATGCCGCCGGCACCGGCGCTTCGGCTACGGCAGAACTCATCCCGAAATAACTGAGTGCCAGTCCGCTTCGCGCGATAACCGGCAGCAGGTCCACCAGATACGCGGCTTCGTCCATCTTTGAAATGAGCAGGTGGTCCGGCGTAAAGCGCGCGTAGGTCTGCAGGGTGTCGCGCAGTGCCGGAGCGGAAACGCTGGCCGGCTGAACGAGATGAACCTGTGCCGGGTCGAACGCCGCCAGCAACTCCACCAGCCAGGCGCCATCCTCAGGTTGGCGTGGATTGATCCCCGGCGTGTCAAGCAACGTCAGCGCGCTTCCATCTAAACGCCGGAGGGCGCCATCCACATCCGCGGGGTGATACACAATCTCCAGCGGAATGTTCCCATGCTCACAGAGCGTGGCGATTTGCTCGCGCGCCCCGATGCGCACGGTATCCGCCGATATCACCCCAATAGTACCACCTTCTCGCAAGGCGCGATACGCCAGCCGCGCAAGACACGTTGTTTTGCCCACGCCGGACGGGCCGATGAGCGCTACCCGCGCGGGCGCATCCGGCAGGACACTGGAGAAGGTCAAATTTCGCGCAAGCCCTTCCGCGACGGACATGGCGAAGTCACCGGACAGCGCGCTGCTCTCGGCGCCCAACCAGTCCAACCGCTGTGCCAGCGTGTCAAGCTGCGCATGGACGGCCTGCACCCGCGCGTGCAGGCGCGACAGGTCGTCTGACACGATGTCCGGCGCCACCGCTCCCGGCGCGTCGTCGCGCGCCGTTGGCGTGTCTGGCTCCTGGACCCATACCTCAACCTGTTCGGCGGGGGCCACTCCAGGCTCACACTCGGTCAAGAATGTCCGCGTGTCGAGAATGATGGCATCCCCACCGAGTTCGCGCTCAATCCGCGCGAAAGCCTCTTCTATTGTTCCGGCGATAAATTTGCGTAGCGCCATAATCGTTCCTTCTTCAAAGTCTGCGGACATTACACCAGCATGGACGCGGTGAGCGTGACTTCACCGCGGGACTGCGCCTGCACGCCCGGCGCCACCTCGGCATGGGACAGCACCGTGATGCCGGGCATGAAGCGTTCGACAAATCGGCGCAGGTACAGGCGCAGTTGCGTCGAGCAGAGCAGTACCGGTTGATACCCGAGCCCGATCATCCGCTCCGCCTGCTCCTTCAAGTTTAGCAGCAGCGCCTGCGCCGATGCCGGGTCGAGTACGATCTGCAGGCCGTACTGGGTCGGTTTTAAATTGTTCAGCAGTAAATCTTCCACGTCGGGATGCAGGGTGATCACGTCAATCGGACCGTCAGCGCCGCGATACTGGTTACTGATCACCCGCGCCAGTGCCTGCCGCACATGCTCCGTGAGCTGGTCCACGTCACGCACGCCAGGCGCGTAATCACCCAGCGTGGAGAGGATGCGATTCATATCGCGAATAGAGACGCGCTCGCGCAACAAGTTTTGCAAGACGCGGTGTACCTCCGCCAGGCTGATGACCTTCGGCACCAGGTCATCCACCAGCGCCGGCGCCGCCGCGCGGACCTTATCCAGCAACCCCTGCACGTCCTGCCGCGCGAGCACTTCGTGCGCGTGACCGCGAATCACTTCGCTCAAATGCGTCACCAACACGGTTGTCGGATCCACCACCGTGAAACCAGCTACCTCCGCCTGCATCTTCTGGGCTTCCTGTATCCACTGCGCCGGCAGACCAAATGCCGGTTCGCGGGTGGGAATGGCTCCGGGAAACACCGTGTCGGCATCGGCGGGGTTCATCGCGAGGAGGAAGCGCGGCACGATCTCCCCCTGTGCAATCTCGATATCCCAGAGTTTGATACTGTAACCATTATTTTTCAACTGAATGTTATCGCGCACGCGCACCGGCGGCACCACGAACCCCAGGTCCATGGCGATCTGCTTGCGGAGCGTGGTAATGCGCTCAAGCAAGTCGCCGCCTTGCGTCGGGTCCGCCAGGTGGATGAGGCCATACCCGATTTCCACTTCGATCGGATCAAGAGAAAGCAGCGACAACATGTCATCATTTGCTGCCAGCGCCGGCGCGCCCGCCGCGGTTTCGTCTTCCTGCGTGGCCGGCGGCGCGTCCTTCGCGCGCTTCCATTGCCGATACGCCAGGTAACCCAGCGCGCCGGCGCCCAGCATGAACGGCAGCTTGGGCAGTTGCGGCACCAGCATGAAGCTGGCCATGATGACCGCCGCAATGCCCACGGTGCGATACTGGCCGAGGATTTGTAAGTTGAGATCCTGTCCCAGGTTCGATTCCGAGGTGGCGCGGGTGACAATCAAACCGGTGGCGATGGACATGATGAGCGCGGGAATCTGCGTCACGATGCCCTCACCGACCGTCTTTACGGTATACTGGAGTACCGCCTCTTGCAGCGGCAGCTTGTGAATCAGCATGCCCACCGCAAATCCGCCAAGGACGTTGATAATGATCATCACCACGGCGGCGATGGCGTCCCCGCGGACGAATTTGCTCGCGCCATCCATCGCGCCGTAAAAATCCGCCTCTTTGCCGACTTCTTCACGGCGGCGGCGGGCGTCCCGCTCGTCAATCATCCCGGCGTTCAGGTCGGCATCAATAGCCATCTGTTTGCCCGGCATCGCGTCCAGGGTGAAACGCGCGGCCACTTCCGCCACGCGCCCGGCGCCCGCAGTGATGACGACGAATTGGATGATGACCAGGATGACGAAGATTACCACCCCGACCACCACATTCTGCCCGATGACGAATGTCCCAAAGGCGTGGATGATCTGCCCCGCGCCAAACTCGTCGCCGGAGCCCAGAATCAGGCGCGTGGCGGAGATATTCATCGCCAGCCGCAGCAGCGTGGTGACCAGCAAGACCGACGGAAAGACGGAGAACTCCAGCGGGTGCGTGACGCTGGCCGTGCGCAGCAGCACCAGGAATGTCAGCGCGATGTTGATCACGAGACAGAAGTCCAGCAGCCAGCTTGGCATCGGGATGATGAGCATCGCCAGCACGATGACGAACAACAGCGGCGCTTGTAAATCCGACGCGCCGGCGATGCCTACCACTATGCGGTTGAACAGGTCACGAATTGGCATTGGTTACACCCCGCGTCCCGACTGCTTCATGACGAAAGCGATGATTTCCGCCACCGCGCGATATAGTTCGAGCGGGATAGATTCATTCACCTCGCAGGCGTCATACAGCGCCCGCGCGACGGGTTTATTCTCCATCACCGGCACCCCGTGTTCTTTTGCGATCTCTTTGATGCGCGCCGCCACCAGCCGCTGACCTTTCGCCACCACCAACGGCGCATCCATTGATGCTGGGTCATAGCGCAGCGCAACCGCCAGGTGCGTCGGGTTCGTCACCACCACCGTCGCGGTGGGCACGGCGGCCATCATACGCTGTCGTGCCAACATGCGCTGTTTGCCGCGGATGCGTCCCTTGACCATCGGGTCGCCTTCCGTCCGCTTGTATTCCTCTTTCACTTGTTCCTTCGTCATTCGCAGCGATTTTTCAAACTGCCAACGCTGCCAGGCGTAGTCCGCGATGGCGATCACCAGCAGCACCGACACGGCGCGGAGCAGCAGTGCCATTGCCAGGCGGAATATCGTCGGTCCCAGCGCATCAAAATCATCCTGCAGCATCTCCAGCGCCTGCACGACGCGCGTTTTAAAGAAGTCAATGATCACCCAGGTGACGACACCCGCTTTCAGCAGAGATTTCATCATCTCCACGAACGAGCGCATGGAGAACATGCGCACCAGCCCCTGCAGCGGATTGAGCTTGCTGAAATCAAATGCCAGCGCCTCTGAGGAGAATAAAAACCCCACCTGCAGCATATTCGCGGCCAGACTGGCGGCGCCGAGTACCAGCAGCAGCGGCAGCATCATCCCCAGAAAGCTGATTCCCGCCGTCGTGATTTCCGTTTGCACCATCGGAATTGACATCTGAAATGTTGATGCGCGCGCGATACTCCCCTCGGCGAACGCGCGCCAGGCGCGAACCATCGGTCCCGCCGCCACCTGCAGCGCCAGCACCCCGATGAGCAGGCTCAGCATGGCGGTCAGCTCGAAGCTGCGCGCCACCTGGCCCTTCTTGCGGGCGTCTTCCCGCCGTCGCGGGGTTGCTTGTTCGGTGCGTTCCTGGCCTTCCATCATCGCGCGTCATCACCTGAAAAACGAAAAGATTTTCTCCAGCACATTCACATTAAACGGAATCAGATCGCGCTGCAGCATGGCCACCAGCGGCAGCGCGAGCAGGAGCATCACCACCGCCACGCCGATTTTGATTTGAAAGCCCACGGCGATCAGGTTCAACTGCGGCGCCGTGCGCTGCAGCATGCCCATCGCCAGGTCGGCCAGCAGCACGGCGCAGATAATCGGCGCGCTGATTTTAATGGCCGTCATCATCAGCGTTGTCGCCAGACTGAACATATACGGCGTCACCCGCGGATCATAACTGAAGCTGCCCACCGGAATGGCGAGGAAGCTTTCCCCGATGCCGCGGATGAGCAGCAGGTGGCCATTTACCGCGAAAAAGATCAGCCACATCATCGTCATCTGGAATTGCCCAAGAATCGCCGCGCCGTGCCCCATGTTCGGATCCACAACTCCAGCGAAGCTGAATCCCGCCTGGTTATCCTGAATTTCGCCGGCCATCTGCACCACATTGAAGAGCAGGCTGGCGGCGTAACCGATGACTAACCCAACAACCACCTCTTTGATGAGCAACAGGACAAACACCGGGATCGTCGGCACGGCTACCGCCGCGTCGCGCGCCGCCACGCTGTAAAACGCGAAGCTGAGCGCCAACCCCAGTCCCGCTTTGATCTGTGGCGGCACCCGCGGGCTGCTGATGACCGGCGCGGTAAAGCTGATTGCCCCCACCCGCGCGAAAATCAGCAGCAGCAGCACGATCTGTCCCGATGTCAATCCGAAAAAGCCCATCGTTCTCCGCTCCTGGCGGCGTTACGGCGCCACCGACGGCAGCTTCTGAAAAATCATCACGCCGAATGCCGTTAGGCTGCGCAGCATCCATGGTCCGACGATGAGCAGAATCGCCGCCAGCGCCAGCAGCTTCGGCACGAACGTCAGCGTGAATTCCTGAATCTGCGTCGCCGCCATGAGAATGCCAATGACGGCGCCGACCACCAGGCTGGCAATCAGCAACGGCGCCGACACACTGATGCCCACCGTCAGGGCGTGTTTTATGAGTTCGAGAATCGTCACTTCCGTCATGCGCGCCTCCTCAATGGAAACTGTGAACCAGGCTTTGCGCGATGAGCGCCCAGCCGTCTATGAGCACAAACAACATGATTTTGCAGGGCAAAGAGATGAGCACCGGCGGCATCATCATCATGCCCATAGACATCAGAATCGTCGCCACCACCAGATCAATGACCACGAATGGGATAAAGATGAGAAAACCCATGGTGAAGGCGGTGCGCAACTCACCGATGACGAACGCCGGTACCAGCACCCAGCTCGGGATGTCCGCCTGGGTGCGCGGCTGTTGAATATTCGCCATTTCGACGAAGAGGGTCAGGTCACTCTCGCGCGTCTGCCGGAACATGAAATCGCGAATCGGATACATCGCTCGCGTCAGCGCGTCTTTGTAAGTGATCCGGTGGGCCAGGTAGGGTTGCACCGCCTGGGTATCTACCGCTTTCCAGACCGGGGCCATCGTGAACGCGGTGAGAAAGAGCGCCAACCCGATGAGTACGCTGTTCGGCGGTATTTGCTGCGTGCCCAGCGCGTGCCGGGTGAAGCCCAGGACGATGACGATTCGCGAGAAACTCGTCGCCAGCATAATGATGGCCGGCGCCAGGCTCAGCACGGTGAGGATAAACAGAATCTGGATACTGTTGGAGACATCCTGCACTTCGCCACCGCTCGCTCCGATATTCAGCGAGATATCGGGAATCACCGGCGCCGGCGCTTGCGCCGCGACGGGAGCGAACAGGCAGCCCAACAGGATGAGTATGATTATGGTTCGTCGCGTATGCATCGGGTGGGGGTCCTTCCGCGCGTCTTATCGGTCGGCGGGGGCGGATGGACGCGTCCGCTCCTGGTCAGAAAGCTCGGTCGCGGGGAGCACCCCCGCCAGCGCCGCGCTGAACGTGGCTGGGGCAGCGGCGCGCGCCGCCTCGACGGCGCCGTCGCCCGTCACCTCGGCCAACAGCGCAACATGCTGTCCGGTGGCGCCGATGAGATAGGTGCGCGTGCCGACGCTGATCAGGTACAGGCTGCGTCCCTGCGCCAGCGTCAGCGTTTCGACGACCTGCAGCAGGCGTGATGGTGGTTTGACGGGCAAGCCGGGCAGGCGCAGCGTACCGGCCATATAGCGCTTGACGGCGAGCATCACCACATACGCGAGCACCAACACGAGCGCCAGATTTAATATGGTATCAATTACCCGCGCCGCGATGCCCTTTTCTCGCGGCGCATCCGGCGCATCGGTTGCGCGGGTGCCGTAGTTCCACGGGCGAGACGTCTCCGGGTTCGCGCCGGCGACCGGCGCCGGTGTTGGCGCCGGAGCCGGCGCCGTGGTCGTCACCCCCGCCGTCGGCGGGGTGGCGGTGGGACGTTCTTGCGCCGGGACGGCGACAAACGGCAATAACAGGCAGAGCGTCAGGAGGAAACGCATCATCACCTCGCTACTATGATGTAAATTGGTAAAGCTCGTTGATTCGTATAGCCAGCCGCCCGTCAATAAGCAGCGCTTCGCCATGGCCGATGCACTGGTCGGCCACGAAAAGCTTCACGGGATCTTCCGGACGGGTCGGTAACGTGAAGGCGCCGCCGTCCGCCAGTGCTATCACCTCGCGCAGCGGCAAGTGCGCCGTGCCAAGTTCCACGTATACTTCCAGTTCCGCGTCACGCACCATCTCCAGCGCTTCGGTGAGGGTGTCGGCAGCGGCAGGCCGCACCGGTGGGGCAGCGGTGCCCGTCGTAACGGGTGCCGGTGCGGCAGGCACGTCGTTGGGAGCTTCGGCTGGCTGTGACGGCACGTAGTAATCGCCGCCGATGCCGTCAACATCCGCCAGCAGATCATTCAGATCCATGTGCCTCTCCTTCCATCATGGTGGGTGTCACGGTAATACGGTAATGGCCGTCAACAACTTGCGCGCGGCCATACAACCGAGGCCGGTCTCCGACGTGAATGGCGACCGGCGCGTCACCCGGCTGGTCCAGGCAGATGATATCGCCGGGCTGCAAGCCCAGCAGTTCCTCGACGCTCACGTGGGTGCCGCCCAGTATCGCGCGCACCGGCAGCAGGCAGGTGCCGATAGCCTGCAGCAGTGGAGACGTGAGAGGCAGGGAACGGCGCGGCGTAGCCGGAGCCGGCGCAAGGGTTGCCAGCAGCGGCGCCCAGGATGGCAGGGGCAGCAGGATGGCGAACGTGCCTTGTTCGGACTGGTGTGTCACGCGGTATTCCGCGAGAAATACCGGGGTGTCCGGCGAGATCGTGAACGCCGGTGTCGCTCGAAAGGATGCCGGCGCTAGATAGCCTGTCCAGGTACTGGCGTATGCGGGCAGCAGCACGGCCAGCGTCTGGCAGAGAAATTCACTCGTGAGCGCGCTCATCTCTTCCGCCATCGCCGATGGAGCGCCGTCGCTGCCCAACAGGTGATCGAGCAGATGCCTGAGCAGCGACTGAGAGCACATGATGGCGCCACAGGGACCGCTATCAGCGCGGAATGACAGCACGTGTGGGTGAGAGGGCGCCTGGAAAAAGGGTATCACCGAGAAGGACTGTGCGCCGACGCTGGCCGTTGGGAGCAGCGAGCGCATCGCCTCGGTGAGGGGGCTGACGGCATTTGCGTGCATCCGATGCAGCAACGCTCCCTGTTCTGCGAGAAGGGTCTCCATCGGTTGCGCATCCATCGCTTCCTGGGTAGCGCGGTTGCCTAGCGTTGTCGTATGTTCTCCTGATACCATGGCATGATCCCATTTTTATTGTGTCGCCTGTAAGGAATCTCGACTAGTTACGGAGGGTCAGGTCCGCATCAGTCTTACTGCTGCCGTGACGACGTCCATCGGCGTAGGGCATGAGACCGGGCTGAGGCGTCATCGCGCTCCCTCGTGGGACCAGGATGAGTAATGAGAGGTCTCGTGTGCGCCTCTAGTGTAAGCGCCAGAAGCTCTATTCCATAAATTGAGCAAAATACCATAGTAGTTGTTGCATCCGCATACTAAACTTTTCTGGAGTTTCATCCGATAATATAAAGTTTGGGAGTTGATTGCGCTGTCATCGTTGGAAAGAAGCGATGCGCGCGCAGAAAAATTTTCCAGGAGTAGAGTATGCACGCGGGGGCGAGTCGGGTATAATACAGTTGCCATGCCCCGGTTCGACGGGTGAAGGGGCGGAGCGTCCGGAGGACGGGCGCTTCCCATCCCGGTCAGGGAAGACAGGGAGCATGCGGCGAACCGTCTGTTAGCGCACGCATCGGTGAAGGGAGAAATCCGATGAGTGGATTTCATGATGTCTTCGTGGCACCGGCGGCGCCGTCGCTGGTGCCGGTCATTACGCCGATCCTTAGCTCGGTTGCCGCGCTGGCCGTCGTTGGCGGTGCGGCTTACGGCGCTTACCTGGCGATACAGAAACTGAATCACGATTACCTGTCCGCGCGGGACGCCTTTGAGGCGCGTTCGGCCGCCGAGGAGGCCGAACGCGCGGCGGCGATATCCTCGCAGCGCGGCGCCGACCAGGCGGCGATGGCGCTGGCGAAGCGTACCCAGCTTCGCCGCGAAATGGATGCGACCGTCGAATTCCTGCAAGGTCGTATCGCCGTTCTCGCCGAACGCATTGACGGCGTGCCCACCCCCGACCCCTCACTGGCCGCGCAGTGCGCCCAGTTGCGCATGGCGCTGGAAGAAGCTACCGGCGAGTTGGGCATCTATGTCGAGCACTACCACCGGCTTGCTGACGCCGTCGCGGAAGCCACCGCCACGTATGCGCCCACCGCCAAGAGCACGCTGGCCAGCGAGCTTTTCGCTCTCCGTGAGGAACTCGCGTCACCGCTCTTTGCCACCGCCGACTACGCGGCCGCGAAGGAGCAACTCGTCGCTCAGGTAGACGCGCTGGAGACGATGCTGGCGCGCAATCCCGACGTCGCCGGGCAAGGCGTCTCGCTGTTGCGCGAACGCATCCATCGGGAGGCGCAATTGCAGGCGGATCGCCGCGAGCAGCGCGCGAAAGACGCCGAGGAGATGCGACTGCTGGTCGGTGACACGCTGGCCAAGCTGCAGGCGCTCGCTACGCAGACCGTGCTGCCGGACTACCGCGCGCAGGCCGAAGCGCTGCTTGCGGCGCTGGCGAACGCCCTCGCTACCGCCGAGGATGATCTGGAGCGCGTGCGCGGCATGGCGGACGAAGCGGCGCAGCTTTACGACAACTGCCGGCGCGCGCTGGAAGAACAGGCGGTTTCCGCCTACATCAGCGAGCAGGTGCGCGAGGTGCTCCTCTCGCTGGGGTATCAGGTTTCCATGGTACCCGGGCAGGGTGAATCCGACAGCCCGGCGCTCGTCGCCGCCGCCGATGGCCGCGTGGGCGTCTCCTTTCACACCGATGGCGCCGGTCATCTGAAAACAGAAGTGGTCGCCTTCTCCGAGCAGCACGCCGTGGCCGACGCCGAGACGAAAGAAAAGGTCTGCACGCTGGTCGAGCGCGTCCTCGTCAGCCTGCGCGACCGCGAGTGGTACGTCCGCGAGAAATACCGCATCACCGTGAAGGAAGGCGAGCGTCTGCAGGTGGTTACGCTGCCGGGCCGCGAGGAGCCCGCCACCGCTGCCGCCGCGCAACAATACATGAAAGTGGATGACGTATGACCGCACCGGAACTGCTGCCGCACTGGATGCGCGATGTCGAGCGTCTCGCGGCTTACAAGACCCAGCTCTACCTGTACGGCAATATCAAGGATACCGTGCTCTTTCCCATCGGGGGCGAGCGTGAAAGCTGGACGCTGGGCCCCATGCGCCAGGCGCTGTTCGAACTCTTCCGCCACCGCATCCCCGGATATGAAGTCGTCGCCGCCTATAATCTGGTAGACGGCATGGTCTTCGCGGACGGCCGCGACTCCAATACGATGGCGCGGCTGTATGAGGAAATCCTCAACGAGGGCGAGAAGGCCACGCACTCCACTTACAAAGGCCGCGTGCCGCAGCCGACGAATCCCGAATCGCCGCTGGAGCAGGCGCTGCAGCAGATGCGGCTCTCCCTCGTGAATCGCACGCATCCCTGCGTCTTCATCATTGAGAACGCCACCCAACTCGCCACCTCGCCCGCCAGCCTGAATACCGGCGAGCGCATGTGCTTCCTGCGTTTGCTCAAAGCCTCCGGGGAAAGTCAGCTCGTTTCCACGGGCGAGGGTGAAAATCGCCGTGTGTTGCAGAACCTGCTGGTACTGCTCTGTGACAAGCTCACTGACCTGCCCATCTGGCTCTACCTGAACAATCCCTTCACCGGCGGCATCGAGGTGGATGTCCCGCGCGGGGTCGAGCGCAAGCATTTCTTCGATCTCTTCCTGAAGCCTGGCAAGAAAGCGCAGGTTGGCGCCCGTCTCGAACCCGCCGACCTCGTTGACCTGACTGAGGGGATGACCGTCCGCGATCTCTGCGGCATCCGCGCTCTCGCCCGCCGCCCGGAAAGCGCACAGATGACCGCGAAATCGCTCGTAGACTTTTATAAATACGGCGTGCAGGAGAGTGAGTGGGATATGCTGGACTGGAAGCGTCTGGATACCGCGGAAGCGGTACTTTCCCAGCGCGTCATCGGTCAGCCGGCGGCGGTCAGCGCGGTGGCGGATATGCTCCGGCGCGCCCGCCTCAATCTCTCCGGCGCTCAGCACGCCAGCCGCACCAAGCCGCGTGGCGTCCTCTTCTTCGCCGGTCCCACCGGGGTGGGGAAGACGGAACTGGCCAAAGCCATCGCCGAACTGGTCTTTCGCACTGATGAGGCGTGCATCCGCTTCGACATGAGCGAATACAGCCAGTCCCACGCCGACCAGCGCCTGCTCGGCGCCCCGCCGGGCTATATCGGTTATGAAGAAGGCGGCCAACTGACCAATCAGGTAAAGGCGAATCCCTTTCGCGTCATCCTCTTTGACGAGGTGGAAAAAGCGCACCCGAGCATCCTCGACAAGTTCCTGCAGATTCTCGAAGACGGCCGCATGACCGATGGCCGCGGCGACACCGTCTACTTCTCCGAGAGCATCATCATCTTCACCAGCAACGTCGGCACTTATAAACTCGACCCGAACACCGGCCGACCGATGGTGGACCCCGTCACCCGTCAGCCGGTGCTGCACGTGGATCCGGAGATCCACATCCGCTACGATGATGTGCGCCTGCGCATGCTGGAAGGCGTGCAGGCTTACTTCAAGCACTACCTGGGCCGTCCGGAACTGCTCAACCGCATCGGACAGAACATCATCGTCTTCGACTTCATCCGCCAGCCGGTGAAACAGCTCATCCTCGAACGGCGCGTACTCCCCTCCATCAGCCGCCAGGTGTTCGATAGCTGGGGGTTGGAGGTGATTTTCGCCCAGGAGGTGATTGACCGACTCATGGAAGTGGGCGGCGCTGACGTCGCTTCCGGCGGCCGCGGCATCGGCAACCTTGCTGAAACCGCCGTGCTGAATCCGCTCTCGCGCGTGCTCTTCCTCCTGCTGCAGGAGTATGGCGAACTCCGCCACAAACGCCTGCAGGTGACCGGAATTATCCCACCGAAAACCACCGGCGATCACCGCTACGATATCTCCTGGGAGATGTTGGAAGACGCGGAGGCGCCCGAAGATGACGAACCGGCGGACGAGATCATCGTCGTAAAAGATGATATGGAGATCGCGCTACGCGAGGAGGTGGCGGGAGAAACGACGCCGGCACCTGAGACGCCCGAAGACACCGCCGGGGAAGCCGATGAGCACATCCTTGCTTGATTATGCCGGTTACGCCTGTCCCGTAGAGGGATTGGGCCCAGGACGGCGCTGCATCATCTGGGTGCGCGGGTGTCATCGTCATTGCCCCGGGTGCGTCGCGCCGGAAATGTGGGAGACTGGCGAGGCGCTGTCCATCGAGCCGCTGGCGCGCGAGTTGCTCCCCCGACTCGCCGGCGTGGACGGCCTGACCATCTCCGGCGGCGAGCCGTTTAATCAGACGGCGGCGCTCTGCGCGCTCATTGACCGGCTGCGCGAAGAGCTGGACGTCGAGGTACTGGTCTATACCGGCTTTCTGCTGGAAGAGCTGCGGGCGGGTGGGGGCGACGCCGCCGCGCTCCTCGACCGACTGGACATCCTCATTGACGGGCCGTTCATGGAAGGGGAGCCCAATACCCTGCAGTGGCGGGGGTCGGATAACCAGCGCGTGCATCTGCTCAGCCCACGGGCGCGGCGCCATGCAGGCCAGGAGAATTTGCCGATGCGGGAACCGCGCCCGCTACAGGTGCAGATGGTGACGCCCGTCAGCTTTCGCGTCATCGGCATCCCCCGGCGCGGCGATGTGGCGGCCTATCGCCAGGCAATGAAGGTGTTGCGAGAAAAGGTACAGGAATGAGCGATCTGCAGTTCGTGAAATATTGCCCGTTATGCGGCGCGGAGAATCCCCGCCAGGCTGCCTTCTGCGTCTCCTGCGCGGACGGCGATTTAACCACCGTGCCGGTGGAGCCGAAGCGCGAAACGCTCGCGGCGATGGCCGAGCCTATCGTACCCGAAGGCGAAGAAGATCCTGAGACCCTGAAAGTGGGTAAACGCCATGGCGATGTGGCCGCCTGTTCGCTCGAGTTGGTTGAGAATCCGGAAATCCGCTTTACCGTGCTTGACGGGCAGACGGTGGGGCGCAATCATAAGGCCGACGTCACTCTTGCCGGCGTGCCCAACCTTGACTATATCTCCGGCTGCCATGCCCGTCTCTGGCGCGACGGGACACAGTGGTTCGTCACTCACTTGGGATCAACGAATTTCATCAAGGTGGACGGGGAGATGTATAAGGGCCAGGAGGAAATTCCCATCTATGATGGTTCCGTGCTCGTGCTTTCCCTCACCACTTTCCGCGTGAAGATCGCCGGGAGCTGACATATGCTGATTCGCGCCGCTGCCATCAGTGACCGCGGAACCGCGCGGGAGAAGAACGACGACCACTACTGCCTGGGCTCCTTCGTCGAGCAAGAGACGCTCACCACGCTCACCGTGGAGCGCGACTCCGCCTTTTTTCGCGATTACGGCCTGCTCGCCGCGGTGGCGGACGGCATGGGCGGCTATGCCGGAGGCGACGTAGCCAGTCGCGTGGTGCTGGAAACGCTCTCGGCGCTCTACTACGGCGAGTCGCGCCGAGGCTGCGATATTCGCGAACTCGCCGCCAGCCTGGAACGCTATCTTCAGCAGACGCAAAAAGTGCTGACGAAAACCCTCGAACGCTCGCGCGAATATGCCGATGCCGGCACCACCCTTGCCGGCGTTGCCCTCATGGCACCCGATTACCTGGTGATTTTCCACGCCGGCGACAGTCGCGTATTACGCGGCAGCGCCGGCTACGTTCGCGCGCTTACCGTTGACCATACGTTGCTCGGTCCCGACGTGGATTCCGGCCTTATCAGTGAGGAAGACGCCATCGCCCGCCCGGAAGCGACCCAGCTCACCTGCTCTCTCGGCCAGAAGGGAGACCACCGAGTTGCAGTGAATATTGACCTTGCCTGGGCGCCCGGTGAGTTCTTCCTCATCGGCACTGACGGCTGGCATGGACTTGGACGGGGACTACCGCGCGCGACTATCCGTACGCTCTCGCGGAAAGAGCAGGATGTGGAAAAGCTCGCGACGGCGCTGATTCGCGGCGCCGTCGCGATGGACGGCCAGGACAACGCCACCGTGGTGGTAGTGCAGCTCGGCGAACGCGTCGGAGAGGATCTGGCGGTGGCGACCCGCCGCATGACGGTGGGCGAAGACGGCACCGTGCGCGTGGAATGGGTGCATCAGGGCGGGCGCCGGCTGGCGCTGGGCGTATTGCCGCCGGGGACCATCCTCTGCGGTGATTGCCGGGTTGAATGCACCCTCCATCCTCACGAAACTGAGCGGCCGGGCCTCTATCTTTGCCAGGCGTCGGAAGGCCTAGTTGTCGTCAAGGTGTATGCCGGTAACTACCCACCCAAACCGGAGCTGTGGGAGAAACTGCCGCAACTCGACCACCCCAACGTTCTCACCATCTACCGCACGCTGGAAGAAGACGGCTTCTATTGCGAAGTGCAGGAATATTGCGCCGGCGGCACTCTCTTTGACCGCGTGCCTCGCCTGGGCAGCGGCGTCCCTCCGGTCTCTCCGGAATGGGTGGTGTCCGTGCTTATTCCGCAGGTGAACGAGGGCTTGCGCTACTTGCATGAGCATGATGTCGTTCATCGTGACATCAAGCCGGCGAACATCTACATCAAGGAGGACGGTGGGCGCGAGACGCTGGTGCTCGCTGATTTTGATATCTCCTCGGTGCTGGACCAGACGCGCACGTCGCGCGATACCCAGCGCGCCGGCGGCACCTGGCTGTATACCGCGCCGGAAGCCTTTCCGCGCTTCGTGGACGATCATGCCAGTTCGCGCCGCGGGCGCATCAGTCGCGGCAGCGATTACTACTCCCTCGGCATCACTCTTATTGAACTGCTCATGGGCACCACCAGCCTGCATCTCTGTCAATTGCCCGACCTCTTTGACTTCTACCTGCAGGGCGGGCGCGTGGAAGTCCCGCGCGGCATCCCCAGCCGGGTAGCGCTGCTGCTGCGCGGCCTGCTCATTCGCAACCGCCGCACCCGCTGGGGGTACGAGGAAGTCGCGCGCTGGATCACCGGGCAGAACAGCGACGCGGACCTGCAGAAGATTCACGATGACGAGTATTACGAACTGGCGCGCGCCGGGCGACCCTATCGGCTCGGTGACCTGGTAGCGGTGGATTTGCCCACTCTCGCCGACGCCATGTACCGCGATCAGGAGACGGCGAAGGAAGACCTGATGGGCGGCGAGGTTCTGCTCAACTGGATCGGCACCCTCGATCCGAATCTTGCTCGCCAGGTGCGCCGCGATCGCGAATACTGGCGCCAGCAGCCTGATGTCGCCCTGCTCTGCGCCATCATGCGCTGTGATCCCACGCGGCCCTTTATCTTCGCAGACGGCATGGAAGTCTATACCGCTGAAGAGTGGCTGCGCCATGCCATCCACGTTGTCAGTCAATCACCCGGCCTCATTGAGACGTATGCCACCAACACCTTTCTGCACCAGCTTGAGCACTGGCTGCGCTTGAAGGCGGAACCAGAAGAAGCGCTGGCGGATGGCGTGCTCGATATCTCCTATTCGCCCATGCGCGTGCGGCTTGAGGAACTCGCCTACCTCATTCAGCCGGAGCGGCCATATTATGTGATGCGCGGGGTGGCGCTGCGCACGCCGAAGGAGATCGTAGAAGCTACTTACGGCACGCCGGAGGACTGGAAGCGCAAGCGTCCCGCCTGTTACGACGCCGCTTATCAGCGCTGGTACGAGGGCGGCCTGTGTGCCTGGATGCGCCAGCGCGGGCTTATCGAGATCGCTAAACAGGCGGACGAAATCCGCGACGGCATGCCAGATGATCCTACCGCTGCCTTCGAGACGATTCTGCGCTTACTTGATCCCACGCTGCCGCCGATGCAACTCGACGTGGATCTTTCCCACCTCACGCAGGGCAGCGTCATTTTTTACGGGCAGAAGCGCGCGGTGAGTATTCGCTACCGCACAAGAGGCTCGGGAGTACCTTTTGGCGCATTCACTCTTGCCAATGAACCTCCCGGTGTCTTCATCGTGGACGGGTTGGTGCGCAAGCGCGATGGGACACTTGAACTCATGATAGACTCCACGAAAGACATCGCCGTCTTTAAAAAGTATCCCGTAGAAATCGCCTTCACCAGCGGTATCACCGAACTGGCCGGGCGGGTGAGCTTTACTTACGAGGTACACTATCCCACCTCGGAGACGGTAAATCGCTGTCTCATCGGCGCGGGCATCGGCGCCGGGCTGCTTATGCTGCCGCGCCTGGTGCTATCCATCCTCAACAGCATCTACAGCGCCAGATCATCCGTCATCACGCTTGATAACATCCTTGATCCGGAACTCTGGGGGCAGATTACGAATCTGGAATATCCACGCTGGTCGCTGGTGACGGCGTTTCTGCTGTTGGCGGTAGGCATCTACTTCGCCTTCTGGTTCTGGGTGCGCGCGCTGCGCGGGAGCAAGGTATGAGGGGAGGCGCATGGATACCGCGTTAAGCTGGGTACTGGTCATCATCGCCCTCATCGTGCTGCTGTCGGTGGCAATCCGTCCGCTATTGTCCGCGCTCTACTGGTTCTTCGCGGTGGTCTCGCAGGGCGCATTCGCCTTCCTCGACCGCTTCTTCCTCGCCGACCTGTTGCCCGCCGTGCCCTGGCTCTTCTGGCTCATCTGGGGCGCCGTCATCGGCGCCGCCTGCGGGTTGTGGACACTGGCCCCCATTTACGGATGGCGTCAGCACCGACCGCTCATCATCGCCGCGCCCTTCGCTCTACTCCTGCTCATCTTCCTTCTGCGGTCCATGGCCGGCGGATAGCATTTCGCCGGTTTCGCCACTGCTCAGGTAAAGAGGCATCGCACTGACAGGAATAGAATTTTCACGACATTCAACAATAATGAGAGACAGTATTCTCATTGGTATCCAGGAGGCATAATGGACTCGACAGTTCCAGAGGAGATGGCACAGGTCGAAACGGCGCTTAAGCCCCGAATGAGCACCGGCCAGCAGGTCGGTTTGAGCCTGTTCTGGTTCGCCACCAGCGCCCAGTGGACGGCTATCCTTATCTAACTGCTACCAGCGGCGGCGCTGGCCATCGGCGGCGAGCATGCCAAAGGCTCCACGCTGGGCATTATTCTTCCCGTCGGCTCGCTGATGGCGATGATTGTCGCGCCCCTGTTCGGCATGTGGAGCGACCGCTTCCGTTCGCGCTGGGGGCGCCGCCGACCGCTTATGCTGGCAGGCGCTATCGGCAATGTCATCGGCCTGCTGGCGCTGGCATATATCCCCGCGCAACCGGGCATGCTCGGTCTCTACATTCTCGCGTTCCTCTGGGTGCAGTGCTTCAATAACCTGGCGACGGCTCCCTACATGGCGCTCATCCCAGAGACGGTGCCGGAGCCGCAGCGCGGGTCGGCCAGTGGCTGGATGGGTTTGATGACGATGCTCGGTATCATGGGAGGCGGGGTGATCGCGCAGTTCCAACCTTCGCTGGGCACCACCGGCGTCTACATCATCCTCGCCGCCGTCATCCTTGCCGGCATGATCGGCACCCTTCTCTTCATGCGCGATGTCTCCGCGCCGGTGGCGTTGCCCCCGCTGCGCATCGGGAAATTTTTTCGAGCTTTCTTCGCCCCTTTTAAATCGCGGGATTTCACCTGGGTCTTCTGGACGCGTTTCCTGGTTGTCCTCGGCACCTATATGGTGCAGGAGTATCTGCATTATTATATGAAGGACGTGGTGGCGGGCGGGCAGGAGCCTTTCGCTTATCAACTCTTCGGGCACACCGTCGCCAGCGAACCGCTGCGCGCCACCTTCTTCTTTACCGTCGCCATGCTGGCGGGCGCGGTAGTCAGCGCCATCCTCGCCGGTAAACTCTCCGATCGCTACGGGCGTAAGCTGATGGTGTATATCAGCGGGGGGTTGCAAGCCGTCGTCGCGGTGGCGATTCTCCTCTGGGGACAGTTCGACGTGGCAGTGACGATGGGCATCATCTTCGGCCTCGGTTACGGCGCTTATCAGTCGGTAGACTGGGCGCTCGCTAGCGACGTGTTGCCCAGCAAGGAGGATTTTGCCAAGGATATGGGGGTATGGCACGTGGCGCTCACGCTGCCGCAGGTACTTGGCCTGCTGCTGGCCGGGCGCATCTTCGACCACTTTCAGAACCTACAGCGCGCGCAGGGAGCGGCGGCGCCCACCGATGGGTATGTGGCGCTCTTCTCCATGGCTTTCCTCTTCTTCCTGGCCGGTACCGTGCTCGTGCGTCAGGTGAAAGGGGCACGATGATGCCCATCACTGTTGCCGTGATCCAGTGCCCGACGTTACCTGCGGATGATCCGGACGCGCGGTTGACGGCGCTAGTGGCGCCGGCAGCGGTGCGCGGCGCGCGATTGGTCGCGCTGCCGGGACGGCATGGGCTGAATGTTGCCGGTTATCTGGACGCCTGCCGGCATGTGGCGGGGAAGTTCAGCATTGCGCTGATTACCGGTTCCTACCTGTCCGAGAATTATCTCGAAGCGGCGGCCATTGGGCCAGATGGCGCCGTCATCGGCCGCCAACGGCAGACGCACCTTGGTAGCTGGGAGCGGGAACGCGGCTTGTTCGCCGGCGACAGCCTCGATGTTTTTCCGACATCTATTGGCCGTGTCGGCCTTCTTCTCGGCGAGGATATCCGTTATCCGGAGGTGGCGCGCATCCTCGCGCTGCAAGGGGCGGAGGTGCTGGTACACCTGGCGGCAACGCCAGCGCCATTTCTCGAAGAGGCGTGGCTCGCACAGCTCTGGCGCGAGGTGCAGGCGAACCAGACCTTCGGTCTGCAATCCTGTCTGGTCGGCGATGGGCACATCGGCCGCAGCGCCGTGCTGGCACCGGTGGAGATGACCCCCGGCGACACGGGCGTTCTGGAGCGAGCGGCGATGACAAAGGGAGTGGAACTACTCGTCGCGTCGCTGGATTTTGACGCCCGTGCCGCCATTATCGCGGCATATCCCATCCTCTCCTACCTGAATACCGACCTCTACCTGCGCGAGCTGCTGCCGGCTTACGAGGGGGGCGCATGAACGGTGCGCTGAAGCTGGCAATGCGCACCGTTCTCCATTGGCGGACCTGTCCGTCACTGGTGACGGACGCGCTGCGTGGGGAGGATTTTCACCCCGCGCCGTCGCTCGAGCCGGGGCGGGTGACCGTCGGGCTGGCGCAAATGCGCATGGACCTGGTGGAAAGCGCCGGTGATTATGCGCGCCGAGCCTGCCGGCTGGTGCGCGACGCCGTCGAGCAGGGCGCGCAATTGATTGCCTTCCCAGAGTATACCGGCCTACCGTTGCTTGGCCTGCTGCCTGGCGTAAAGCGGCTGGATCGCGGAGAAGCACTGGAGGAGGCGCTGCACGAACTCGGCGGCACATCGCTGGGGGTGGCGGATGTCTTCCGGCTCACCGCCCACGCCGTCGCTCGCGCTTATCTGGAGACCTTCTCAACCCTGGCCAGCGGTTTCCGCGTTTATCTCGCCGCCGGTACGCTTGTCACACTGGGGGCGGACGGCAAGCTCTACAACACCGCGCACCTCTTCGGGCCGGACGGTGCCCTTCGCGGCACCCAGGCGAAGCTGCACCCCTTCACCGATGAGGCGGAATGGCTGGCCACGGGCGAGGCGCTGCGCGTCTTCGATCTCCCTTTCGGGAAGGTGGCGATGCCGATATGCATGGACTACACCTACTGGGAGACGGCGCGGCTGGCCTGGCTGAAGGGGGCGGAGATCCTCATTGACCCCTCCGCCGGCGCCGACGGCGACCGCGAATGGCGCGCCGCCCGCGGCGTGCGGATGCGCGTGCAGGAATCGCCCTGTTATGGTCTGCACGTTTACGGCGTTGCCGACCTTTTCAGCCTGCGCTGGCGCGGCCCCAGCCGTGTGGTCGCGCCCGAGCCCCTCTTACCTGATGGCGCGCGTACCCTCGCCGTCGCGGACGCCGCTGATCGGGAAACCGTCCTTGTCCATACTCTCGACCTGAAGGCGCTCCGCGAATATCGCACAGAACATCCCCCTACGTTCAATGTGGGGTTGTATCGGAGATATCTTCCAGAACTATACGACGTCTTCCGGCGTAAACAGGAATAGAACCGTTTTTCTCGAATCTGTTTCTCTGTGGAGGTCCATCATGCGTATTACCGTCGGTCAGACACCCGATGCCGAGATCTGTGGCACGACCAATGCGGCGATTCAGGCCGCGCTGGATTATGTCGGTGCCCGGGGTGGGGGAGAAGTGGTCGTCGGTCCGGGGACATATACGTTGTGGGATGCCGTGCGGTTGCCGAGTCACACACGCCTGAACGGCGCCGGGATTGAGACGGTGCTGCGCAAAGCCGACGGCTGGCAGGCGCCGCTGTATGAGGACGGCGACTTTTATGATGATTGGATATGCTGCGACCCACTGCCGCCGCTGCAGGTTGGGCAAGGCTTGACGGTAGAGTCGAAAGCCTTCGGCGGTTTCTTTGCCACCGTCGGCACGGTGATGGAGGTGGAGGGCAACCG
>JAKIYB010000001.1:24702-25002 GCA_022708765.1 Armatimonadota bacterium
CCGCCGCTTCAGCGCCGACTTCATGGTGGCACAGGGGGCATTCGCCGCCACCGTGCATCCACTGGTCGCAGTCGAGGACAGTTGCGACGTGGAGATTCGCGATCTGATGATTGACGGCAACGGCGCCGACAACCCGCGCATGAACGGCTGTCGCGGCGCCGCGGTCTACGGTCTTTTCGGGCATGGGGTGCATGTCTCCGGCGTCACTGTGCGCCACTTCCACGGTGATGCCCTCAGCTTCCAGCACAGCCACGAGTGGGT
This sequence comes from Armatimonadota bacterium, assembly GCA_022708765.1. Lineage (GTDB taxonomy): Bacteria > Armatimonadota > Hebobacteria > CAIYQO01 > CAIYQO01 > JAKIYB01. The sequence goes on from JAKIYB010000001.1 coordinate 24,964, forward strand.
GGTGGAGGATTGTATCTTTGAAGACAACCTTGGCGGGGG
>JAKIYB010000001.1:25071-31288 GCA_022708765.1 Armatimonadota bacterium
CCCGCCGCAATAAAGGCTGGGGCCTTTTCGTATGCTGGCGGGTGAAGAGGGCGCGTTATGAGGACAACCTGCTGGAGCAGAACGAAGCCGGCGGCATTTCTATCGGCCATAAAGATACCGATAACCATTTCCTGCGCAATCGCGTCTTCAATAACGCCGGCGCCGGTGTCTATACCCGCGACGAGACCTTCCCCATGGCACCGCACCGGGGCGTGTATCAGGAGAATATCATCATCGGCAACAACGGCGGCGGGCCACAGGTGGTGCTTGCCGGCGCCGTCCATGACCTACGCTTCATCGGCAACATCTTCGATCCCGCCGAGACGCCGTTCGAGGTTGGGTCCGGGGTGGTGAATTTACACAGAGAAGAAGCCGTCAGCGCAAAAACCTGAGCAGGTCTTCATCCCCTGTAACGAAATCGTCTGAGGCTGGATTCCCGCACGTCTGAAATCGCTGGTAGGATTATCCTTGACGGATTCATGCGGATAGGTCGTGAGCATGGATGAGGGACGCCAGCCGGGAGATGCGCATGGGCAATCCGCCGCTGAGGTGATGCGGCGCGTGCGCGCACTGCTGTTACGGGACGACTTGCGTATTGACCCCGATGACCGCATGATACTCGATGACGTTCTCGCACGGCTTGAGGAGCGGGAATGTCGTGCTCCCGGCGCGCGCCCGGAAGATATCGAGGCCGCAGAAGATGCCCGACAGCGCCTGCGTATCTACCGACGGTTGACCGATGACGCTCCGAATGCCATTGTCATGGTTAATCGCGAGTCTCGCTTCACCTACGCCAATGCTACCTACCTCCGTTTGCATGAAGTGCCTGAAGATGCCGTTGTTGGACAGGACCTGAAAACGGTCATCGGCGAGGAGCACTACCAGGTGGCCAGAGCGCAACTGGATCAGGTGTTTCGTGGCGAAACAGTCGAATTTTCCACCTGGTATCACTATCCGTCAGGCAACCGCTACATGCATGTGTATTACTACCCGGTGCATGTAGACGAAACAGTGCAGGCGGTCGGGGTTATCCTGACGGATATCACCGCACAGGCAAAGATTGAAGAAGCACTGCGTGACAGTGAAGAGCGTTTTTATGCCTTTTCCGAGGCCTCGACGGAAGGCATCATTATTCATGAGCGCGGCATCATCCTGGAAGTCAATACAGCCATTGCTGAACATCTGGGCTATACGCCTGAGGAGATGCTGGGGAAATCAGTGCTCGAACTTACGGCGCTTGAATCACGAGAAGAAATGGTCCGCCGCATGTTGGCGCGAGATCCTGGACCATATACTGCCGTATCCCTGCATAAAGACGGGAGCCACACTATTGGCGAGATCCGCGCACGTGATTTCACGTATAAAGGACGGGCGGTGCGCCTGGTGGCAATTCGCGATATTACCGAACTCCGCCATGCGCAAGAACGCCTGGAGGCTCTGCTGGCCAACGCCGAAGCCTGGGCAGCGGAAATGGACGCCGTCATCACATCCATTGCTGACGGCGTCATCATATATAACATGGATGGCCTGATAACGCGGATGAATCCCGCCATTACCAGCATCCTCGGATTGTCTACGGAGTCAACGGTGGTACCGCGGCAGGATATTTTCGCTCAGCAACGCATTGAAACAGCGGAAGGTGCGCCTATTCCCTTTGAAGAACTTCCACACCGGCGCGCGCTGCTAGGTGCAAGCGCAGTCGGTGAAGTAATGGTACTGTATCTCGAAGCGAGGCAACCGTGCTGGGTCGCGTGCAGCGCGGCGCCGATTCACTCGTTACGCGGTGAATTACTTGGTGCCGTGCTCACCATCGCGAACATCACCCAAATGCATGCGCTGCAGGAGGAGCGCGAACTGTATGTGCATACCATTTCCCACGATCTCCGCACGCCATTGGCGATTATCCGCGGTCATGCGCAATTGATTCGCGACCACATGGTTCAGGAAGAGCAACACGATGAAGCGCAATTTGGGATCGAGGCGATTCTGCGAAGTACACAGCGAATGAATACTCTCATACAGGACATGGTAGATGTGGCGCGGTTCGAAGGCGGCAAGGTTCAATTACAGCTTCGACCGGTGAATCTTCCCGTCTTCCTGGGCGATTTGCTCAAGCGTTCGGAAGCTGTGATAGAGACAGAGCGAATCATCGTCGAACAAGCAGGCGTCATTCCTTTCGTGATGGCGGATTACGATCGGCTGGAACGTATTATCATCAATCTCCTCTCGAATGCGATGAAGTATTCGCCGAAGAACTCGTCGGTAATTGTCCGCATGGAGCGCGCGGGGAACTTGGTCGCGGTGTCTGTCCAGGATTTTGGTCGCGGCATCCCGGAAGAGGCCATACCTCATCTCTTCGAGCGTTATTACCGTGTTGCCGGGACGGAAAAGGTCGAGGGCATCGGATTGGGCCTTTATATCACTCGCCTGTTGGTGAACGCGCATCATGGCGACATCTGGGTAGAGAGCCGGGTTGGGGAGGGTAGCACCTTCACCTTCACCCTGCCGATTGCCCGTGACGAAACCTGACAGCCCTTGGCGGTAATGATGGCGCATGGTATGATGGCGTCACGATGTCCGTCCTGGAGGCCATGATGACCACTGTCGCCGCATCTCTTCTCGCCCCCGAAGCGTATCGCCTGCCCGGTCTCATTCAGCAGACGGAGTATCTCTGCAACGGCGAGATCCGCCACTGGGATGGCCCCTGCCGCGAGGTGTTCTCACCCGTGTGCCACGACGGTAGGCCAGTCGCGATTGGCAGCTTCCCGTTGATGACGGAAGACGCGGCGCTGGCCACGCTTGATGCCGCCGTGCGCGCCTACGATCAGGGCCGCGGCTACTGGCCCACCTGCACGGTGAGCGAGCGCATCAGTCATGTGGAGCAGTTCGCTTTCCGCATGCAGGAGGTGCGCGAGGAAGTGGTGACGCTGCTGATGTGGGAGATTGGCAAGAGCCTGGGGGACGCCCGCAAGGAATTCGACCGCACCCTTGATTACATCCGCGACACGATTGACGCCGTGAAAGAACTGGATCGCGTGTCCTCGCGTTTCGTTATCGAGCAGGACGTGGTGGCGCAGATTCGCCGCGCGCCGCTCGGTGTCGTCTTCTGTATGGGGCCGTACAATTACCCACTTAATGAAACTTTCACCACTCTCATCCCCGCGCTCATCATGGGTAATACGGCCGTGCTCAAGCCGCCGCGTCACGGCGTGCTGTTGTACCGGTTGCTGTTGCGCGCCTTTCAGGAGTCTTTTCCGCCTGGTGTCGTCAATACCATCTATGGCGAGGGGAGCAAAATCGCCGGACCATTGATGGCCTCCGGCAAGGTGGACGTTCTCGCTTTCATCGGTTCCAGCCGCGTGGCCGACGCGCTGAAGGCCCAGCACCCGAAGCCGCATCGCTTGCGTTGCGTTCTGGGGCTAGATGCGAAAAACGCAGCCATTATCCTGCCCGACGCCGACCTCGACCGCACCGTCACCGAGTGCCTGCTGGGCAGCCTGTCCTACAATGGTCAGCGCTGCACCGCGCTGAAGATCCTCTTCGTGCATGAGGCGCTGCGCGAAGCGTTCCTGGAGAAACTCGCCGCGGCTGTCTCCGCGCTGCCCTGCGGCCTGCCCTGGGAGGATGGTGTGAAAATTACCCCGCTGCCGACGTTGAAACAGGTGGCCTATATGCGCGAACTGCTCGATGATGCCGCCGCCCACGGCGGCGCGGTGGTGAATCCCGGCGGCGGTCAGGCGAACGGCACGCTGATGTGCCCGGCGGTGGTTTGTCCTGTCACGCCGGATGCCCGCCTCTACCGTGAGGAGCAGTTTGGCCCGATCGTTCCCATCTGTCCTTTTACCGACCTCGATGAGCCGATGCATTACGTCACCGAGTCGAACTACGGACAACAGGTGAGCATCTTCGGCGCGGACAGCGCGCAAATCGCCGCTCTCATTGATCCGTTGGTGAACCAGGTCTGCCGGGTGAATATCAACAGCCAGTGCCAGCGCGGCCCGGACACCTTCCCCTTCACCGGCCGCAAGGACTCAGCCGAGGGCACGCTTTCCGTCTCCGACGCGCTCCGTGTTTTCACCATCCGTACGCTGGTGGCGGCAAAGCAGACGGACGAGAATAAGCGCATCATCACCGAGATTGTCCGTGAGCACCAGTCAACGTTTCTCTCGACGGACTTTTTGCTTTAGCGGGCTACCGTGGCGTGAGCAGTAGTGTCGTCAGCAGATATCCCGCATACAGCAGCAGCAGCACCACACCTTGCCATGCGGAAATTACCCCGCGCCGGAAGGGGATGGCGGCGACCAGTGCGAGGATACCGAACAGGAGGATCATGCGCGCCGCCTGCCAGGAGACGGCGAACGGCGCGATGATGGCGACGATGGCGACGATGACGGCGCCATTGTAGATATTGCTGCCCAGCAAGGTGCCCAGTCCCACCTCGTCATGCCCGCGCAGTCGCGCGATGAGCGCCGTAGCCAGTTCGGGCACGGTGGTGCCCAGCGCAACGATGACAGCGCCGATGATAAACGGCGGAATACCCCATGCGAGTGCAATCTGCTGTGCGCTGCTGACGATCAATCGTCCAGAGAGCATTAGGAACAACAGTCCGACGATACAGAACACGATGGCGCGATTGTGGTTCGTTTCTCCCAACACCTCGGCGGCGGCTTGCCTTTGCCTGCGGATATCCAGGATGACCAGCGTGAGCCAAAAGCCGAAGACGAGTAAGAGAATCAGGCCATCCAGGCGAGACATCATGCCATCAATGATGAGGGCGCCGGTCACGGCAGGGATGAAGAATGCGGTCGGCATTTCGCGTCGGACATCAAGCGGCGCCGGGCGCAGGCCTCCGAAGAGCAGCGTGATGCCGAGAATCACAGCGATATTCAGGACATTACTGCCCAGCACATTGCCGAATGAAAGCTGTGGCATGCCTTCGAGCGCGGAAATCATGGCGACGGCGAGTTCCGGGCTGGAAGTAGCAAACGCTGCAATAGTAGCGGCGATAATACCCGCGGAGACGCGCGCCCAGCGCGCCAGACCAACGATGCCCCGCACAAACAACTCGCCACCAATAGCGGCGCAGGTGATGCCAGCGAGCAAGAGGAGATACACAACCATGTGTGTTGAGTGTAGCGGGGCTTGTTGCGGGTGTCAATGGGCGAAAATGGGAACCGAGCGCATGAATGGTCGGACAAATGTCGCGAGCGTGTGAGCAGTCCGACACGCTCAAGGGAAAACACACGGTAGAATGGAGCCGCCTGAGAGAGTCGGCAGGCGCAGACGGAGTAATGAGGAGGCGCGAAGGCATGAAAGCGACGTTTTACGACGTGAAGACCCGACAGAAAGTGGAAGCCGACGTAACCGAGAAGGTGGTGTATGGCGAGGGTGGGCGTGAGCGCTATGCGTTTCGTGGGAAAACGGCGGACGGGCGCACGCTGACCAAGTTCGTCAGCAAGGATGACTGGGAGAAGGCGCAGGTCTGAAGGCTGATCCCTCGCGGGACGCGACCCTCGCCATCCCCGTGCCGTGATTGACCGGCGCAGCCGGCTGTGCTACCGTATGCCTCGACTGTGGGGGAGGAACGGAGCATGGGCGCGTTGCGGGTCGGCATTGTCGGGGCGGGGATGGCGGCGGACTATCACGTCGTCTGCCTGCGCCGGGTCTACGGCGTGACAGTGGAGATTGCCGGCGTCACCTCGCTGCGCGAGGAAAGTCGTCAAGCTTTTGGCGTCCCGCGTGGCATCCCCGTCTACGCCTCGCTGGACGCAATGCTCGACCACGTGGACGTGGTGGATATCTGCACGCCTCCCGCCTGCCACCTGGAGGGCATTCGCCTTGCCGCGCGTGCGGGCAAACACCTCATCGTGGAGAAACCTCTCACCGGTTATTTCGGCGCCGATGAGCATATCCACGGCGACCAGGCGCCGAAAGCCCCGATGCTGGAGGCGGTGCTGGAGACATTAGACGAAATCTCCACCCTCGTCGCGGCATCCGGCGCCATCTTCGGCTACGCGGAAAACTTCGTCTACGCACCGGCGATCCAGCGCGAGCGCGAGTTCGTCGAGCGCACCGGCGCGCAAATCCTGCGCATGCTGGGCGAGGAATCGCACAGCGGCTCGCACTCGCCGGTCTACGGTATCTGGCGGCACGCGGGCGGCGGCTCGCTTATCGGTAAGGGCTGTCACCCGCTGGGCGCGCTGCTGTATCTAAAACG
>JAKIYB010000200.1:0-248 GCA_022708765.1 Armatimonadota bacterium
CATTGGCAGGGTGTGCTCCGGCTGGGCGCTGGACGCCACCACGGTGTTTTTGCGCAGCAGCAGCGTCGCCTGGCGGTTGTTAATTTTGCCGCCGCGCACCAGTGTGTAGCCGGAGTTCACATGCTCACCGTCGGTGCAGATGCTGATGTTCATGTCGCGGAAGCGCCGGTTGTATTCTTCCGCCTGGTTGTCGAACTGCATCTTGACGCCCATGAAAACTTCCACGTTCTGGTCGCCGTCCAGGCGGG
>JAKIYB010000200.1:258-5543 GCA_022708765.1 Armatimonadota bacterium
CCAGCCACACGCCGTTGCCGACCGTCCAGCCAACCGGTGCCTGTTCGAAGGTTTCCTGTACGCGGTTCGACACCACCGTCAGGCGGGCGGCGGGCAGCACGGGCTGTGTCACGGTGAAACCGATCATTTCCGCCGGCAGCGGCGCGGCGTCGCGGTAGGCGAAGATCATCTGCTCGCTTTCGACGATCGGGTCGTCGCCGTCTTCGCCGTCGGGATCCAGCGCTTGGACGGCAAGCAGCAGGTAGGTGCCGCGGCGCTCAAAGACCAGCCGCGTCTTCTCCGTAATGGTGAAGGTGTAATCGCCAACCGTCGCATCCTTGCGCTGCAGCGTCACCCGGCCGGTCTTCTCGTTCGCCCCTTTGGTCAACCGCAGGCGATATCCGGCCGTCGCGTCGTAATTCGAGGAGAGATGGATGGTCTGTCCATCAAGCACCGCCGCGGAGACCGGCAGCGTTGCCATGAACGCATGGTAATGCGCGCCCTTATTCCAGTAGAGGCCCGGCACGTCGGTATACAGCGGGCCAGAGGGGCCCGGATCGGACAACGCGCGCGGGTTCGTCTCGCTGGGCAGGCGGATCATCTTGCCGTGGTTCACCGCCGGGTACCAGTCGGATTCCGGCGCCGACCAGGTTGCCATCCAGCCGTTTTTCTCAAAGCCGCTATGCACCTTCACGGCATGGAACTGCTTTTCGAGGTGGGTGACGCGGAACGGCGCAAAGGCGGCGCTGTTCTTCGCCACTTCCACGCCGCAACGGCCGGCGGTGTGCCGGGGGTCGTAGGCATCCATCACCAGCTTATTGTTGCTGTAGCACGCCACGTAGGGGCCGTCGCCCACGACGCGCAGCGGCGTCCACTCGCCGAGTTTTATCATAGTGGCGGAGGTGGCAATAGGCGGTTTCAACTCGTAGCGTACGACCGGATGCAGTTTCTGGCCTCTCGGACCGATGACCCAGGCATAGCCGGAGCCTTCCGGCGACATATGAAAGTAGACGGTGGCGCCGGTGTTCTGCAACAGCGCCACCTGGGTGTTCGCCTCATACTGGTCCCAATCGGTAAGCCCGCTGAGCAGGCGGCCGCCGGTGCGAGTAGTGGCGACACGGTCCTTAATGGTCCAGGTGCCGGTACGCTCCTGTGCGTATGGCGAGGTGAAGATGTCATCCAGCGCGATCCAGTCGCCCACCTTCACGTCGTCGAAGTAGACTACGCTGTTGCCGCGCATCGCTTCGGCGGCGTCGTTCGTGACCCTGCCCGTCTCCTCGTCAGTGGTGACATACATGGTGGCGGTGGCGTCATCCAGCTTGGGGCGTTTCGGACTGAGCACGCCGTTGGCATAGAGGCCGATGCGGCCTTCCGCCACGCCGGGATTGGGCGCTTCCAGCAACAGTTTGCCGTCTACCAGTACCTGCGCCTTCTCCCAGCCCAGATTGATCCGCATCCGGTACCACTGAGTAGGGGCGAAGCCGCGCGGAGCGGACGCCAGCGTGCGCGGCGTGCCGTTAATCACGGCGATCAGCTCCGCCCGCGGACCGGCGATATTCCCCTGCGACGACTGCCAGCGGAAGAGGAGATAGTTCCGATTATCCTGATAGCCGGCGATCAGCCCCACCGTGCTCTCGTATTCCGGCTTCACCGAAGCTTCCACGAAGTAACGGTCCCAGGTCGGGTAGATGGAGTTGGGCTCCGGCACCACCCAGGACGGCCCCACGCCGCGATACATAAACCAGAAACCATTGGCGACGAATTGCGAATTCGGCTTGCCGGTGCCTGGATCAACAAAATAGCTGTGCTGCCAGGGATTGATGACGCCGTCGGTATTGGCGGGATCGGCGAACGGTTCGTCCTTGCGGTAAAAACCCACCTTCCAGATCTGATCCTCGCGCGTACCGGAGATGGATTGCAGCAACGCGCCTTCCGGCCGCATGAAGTCATCGCCGAACGAGCGCCGTTCCACCGGGCGGTAACGCGCTTCCTTCACCGTGAATTCCGCTCGGTCGGCGCTGAAGGCGATGCCGTCGCCGGTGAGCGTCGCCGGCGCGGCGAAGAGCAGTCGGTGGTCCTGCAGCAGCGCTACCACGCCTTCACGCCGCTTGAGCGTGAAGTGATAGGTATCCTTCGATGCGGGCGGGCGCAGCGCGGCGGTGGCGATGGGCAGTACCTTCCGGTTCGCGACACGCAGCCAGCTTGCCTGCCCTTTTTCGAGCTTCAACTGGTAGCCGCCGGTCGTGGATGTTTCCACGTCAAGCAGCAGCGCTCCGCCGGCCGCCGCCGTCGCTGCCCACTCGATGTCATACCGCGCGTCCAGCGGTTCGCCGCTCAGCGTGTCCGGCAGGTCGAGAATCTCCACCGCCGCGTTCGCGCCCAACAGCAACCCCACCGTGCAAAGCCACATCATCATCCAGCGCATTACATTACTCCATTCCACCCGATGATCCATCACTCAAACAGGTCCGGCTGTTGGCTTACCCGATCCGCTGCGTCCCTGGAGAGGGACGCCTGGCCGCAAGGCCTCGCAGGGGGTACTTCAGTGCCCGGGTCCCTAACCATGTGATTCCTCCATCTCTATACGCGTACGCCCGCGCATCCCGTTACCCGGCTGCCGAACCATCGCGAGTGGGTATTCACTTCTCCAGCGCGTTCGCCGTTGCCTTGTAAATACCCGCCGGCTGGAAACCGGGGTCGTTGGTGAGCACGACCTGGTCCAGTAAGGTGCCGCTTTCGCGAGAGCCGAAGGTGATGGCGACAGTGCCCTTTTTCAGGATGAGCGGGCGTGGGCGGCTCTTGTTATCGCCGGTGTCGGACAGGCACACCCAGTGCATGATGTTGTAGGTGCCATCGCCGCCGATAATCCACTCGCCGGAGTCATACCCCTGTATCTTCACGAAGAAGGAGTTGCCGCACCCGGTGGTCCAAAAAGTGCGCGCCCACAGGTAATAGCGGCCGTCGGCGGGCACTTTCACCTTGTAGACGATATCCTCACGGATCACCTTCTCGCCCGGATCGAGCTTCGGCACCGCAAGCACCTTGTTGCCGGACACCTTGCCTGATGGGTCTTCCACCTTCTTCTTCACGGAGAAGACCTTGCCGGGCAGCTTCGCCACGTCTTCGCCTTCCCAGATAATTTTCTTGTAGGGCACCGCCCACAACAGGCCCGCGCACAGCGCCAGCAGCGCCGTCGCCAACCCGATCGTCATCACCATTACTCGACTTCGCATTGGGATCGCCTCCTATTCCTTTTTGTTTATACGCGCGGCGGGCGATGGAGTTGCGCCGACCGCGATGGCCGCCAGCAGCGCCGCAATCATCGTGGCCGTGCCGCGCACCCAGGGATTCGTTACGAAAAAGACCAGCAGCAGCGCCGCCAGCGCGCCGAACAACGCCGCCGCCCACGGGTCGCCGGGGTTCTCACGTCGTCGTCGCGCCAATCCATAGTATAAGCCGAACAGCGCCAGCCATGCCGCCAGCCCCAGCAGGCCAGTGTTCACCAGCGCCACCAGGTAGCCGTTTTGCGTGTCCGGCTCCAGCCGCTGTATCGCCACCGGACTGAGCACATCGTACGCCTGCCCGATGCGCGCCTGATACTGCCCGTTGCCGGCGCCCAGCACCGGATTGCCGCGGAAGATGTTCAGCGCGGCGTATTGCTCGCCCCAGAATTTTTTCAAATGCGCCGCGCCCTCGTACAGCCGCGCCGCTTCCGCCGCGCGCACGGTGGGCCGGTATGGCTCCACCAGCACCTCGCCGCGCTGCAAGCCGCCGACGGCGAGCACGAAGACGCCGTAGGCTACCGCGCCCACCAGCACGGCCCGCCCGGCGCGCGGGCCCAGCGCGATGCCGGTCGCCAATAATCCCAGCAGGATCGCCGGCACCGCCAGCCCCGCCAACACCGTCACCGCCGCCCCCGCGAAAAGCAGCGCCATCCACAAGCGTACCCAACGCCGGCGGTCGGTAAGCCACACCACCAGCGCAAAGGGCAGCGCGAGCGCCAGAAATGCCGCATAGGCCATGCGGCTGGGATAGAATCCGTGGTCGCCCCAGTGACCGAAAGTGGAACAGACGTGCTGCGGCGTTTCCACCGTGACATACGCCAGTGCCGGGTTGCATGGAGTGAATGCCCCGTCTATCCACACGCCCATCTGGACAGGACCATCGTACGCTTTTGCCTCGTCTTCGGTCATCCGCTCGGTGTTGTCGGCGAAGACGGCGCGCTTCGCCGGGTCCGGCTGATAGTGCGACGGCAGCAGCGCGCGCTGTACCACCGCCAGCCCCACCGCCAGTGAAGTCGTCGCCAGCAGCGCGAAAATCGCGATGCGCAGTCGCCCCGGCTCGCGGAAGACGGCGCGATACACCGTCACCGCGATCAACAGGTAGAGCACTACCTGCGCCGTCTCCATCGCCCAGCCTTTCACCGCCGCCTTTCCGATTTCGGCGCCGAATCGCGCGAGGGCGATCACCTCGTCATTCGCTCCCGGTCCGATCGGCGCGAAGAGCGCGAACAGGCTCAACCCGCCGGCGGCAAAGAGCAGCCAGTGCGCGAAGGGAGGCAGGCTGTCGGAATCGCGCGTGCGCAGCCAGCGGATGGCCCACACCAGCGCCGCCAGCAGTAAAAACGGCTCGCTGGGGTGCAGCGGGATGCCCTTCACGGGGATGGTGAGTTGCGTGGGCGCCAGCGCCAGCGCGATGACGGCGAGGACGAAGAGCGGTGTGCCCAGCGGATCGGCAGCGCGCGGGGTTGTGGCCAGCGCGGTCATCGGTTCCACCATAGCAGCGCCCCTCCCAGGATAATGGCCGTCAGCAGCGGCAGCAGCGCGAGCCCGCCCCGCCGGCGAATGCCGACGCTGCCCACCCAGAACGCCGCCGGATAGAGCGCGAGGCCCGCCAGCAGCTCCTGGAACTGATACATTTCAATCTGATAGCCGGGCAGCCCGGCGATTTTTCGCGTGAGGATGAGGAAGAAAAGGGTGCCGATGACCGCCAGCCCCAGCCCGGCGGCCAGCGCCGCCGCGCCCAGCCGAGACGCATCGCGCAGTCCGCCGCGCGCCAGCACCCCCCAGATCGCCAGCACCACGGCCGCCCCCGGTACGATGAACGCCAGCAGCGGCACGTAGGCGCCCTGTGGCGTCATCCAGAATTTCGTCATCGCCGTCAGCCCGCAGGCCAGCGCCAGCGCCGTGCCGCAGACCGCCCCGGCGAAGGCGCCGCGCCGCCAGCCCGGCACCATGGCCATAATGAAGGCGACCAGCGCCAGCGCCGCGAACGGCAGCCGCACATATAGCGCCGGCTGTACAGGG
>JAKIYB010000200.1:5553-7777 GCA_022708765.1 Armatimonadota bacterium
CCGCCGCCACAAGCTGCGTCGCCGCGGACCAGACCCCCGCCGCGCGCGACGGCGGCGCGGAGACCTCCCCCGCGGTCAGTGTCAGTGTGCTTTCGGTCATAATTAAGGGATTAGACACCACGGCGGGCGAAAAAGTTCGTTGCTATGCGTTTACGTCACAGCCGCGAAAACCGGACCCGCGAGACCTGCCTGCCACCCCCGTTTCCTTCCATGATTGGCGCGCGTCAGTGGGACGCCACATGTTTTCAGTCACTGTGGTATAATGAAATTGGACAACTACATACGATCATCTGCTTTTCGGCATGAGTTGATGCCCCTGCCTGCTTGTCTCTCATCGGCACCGCCCAACCTTCCTGCTCCTGATCGTTGCGCGACACCGCGACAACGCTGTGCCATGAACCGCGCATCGTGTCATTGCCTGACACAGCGCGGCGCGCATGTCGGCCACAATAGGCCGGAGGTGCTCATGCGAGTCTTACTGGTCTACCCTGAGTATCCAGAGACGTTCTGGAATTTGAAGCATGCGTTGCGCTTCCTCGGGAAGAAAGCGCCGTATCCCCCGCTGGGCTTGCTCACCGTCGCCGCCATGCTCCCCGCCGAGTGGGAGTTACGTCTGGTGGATATGAACGTGGAGCCGCTGCGCGATGAAGCGCTGGCGTGGGCGGAGTTGCTCTGTATCAGCGCCATGTCCGTGCAAAGCGCGTCCGTCCGCGCGGTCATCGCGCGCGCCAACGCCGCCGGCGTGCCCATCCTTGCCGGAGGACCGCTCTTCACCACCGCGCCGGACGATTTCCCCGACGTGGACTATCTGGTGCTGAATGAAGCGGAGGTGACGCTGCCGCGTTTCCTGGAGGAGCTACAACACGGTCGCGCGCGCCACTGCTACACCGATTCCGCGCATGCCGACCTTGCCGCGACACCCATACCGCGCTGGGATTTGATCCGCGCGCGCAACTATGGGGCGATGAGCATACAGCTCTCCCGCGGCTGCCCCTTCGACTGCGAATTCTGCAATATCACCAGTCTGTATGGGCGCGTGCCGCGGTTGAAGGATGGCGCGCGGGTGACGGCCGAACTCGACGCGCTCTACCGCGCGGGCTGGCGCGGGCCGGTTTTCTTCGTGGATGACAATTTCATCGGCAACAAGCGCCGCGTGAAGACGCAGATTCTCCCCGCCATCACTGACTGGATGACCGCGCATCGCCGCCCCTTCGTCTTCAATTCACAGGTGTCGCTGAACCTGGCGGACGATGCGGAGTTGATGGCGCTGCTGACGCGCGCCGGCTTCATCACCGTCTTCATCGGCATCGAGTCACCGAACGATGAGAGCCTGGCGGAATGCAACAAAATCCCCAATGCCAATCGTGACTTAATCACCAGTGTCAAGACGATCCAGCGCGCGGGCCTGCAGGTGCAGGCGGGCTTCATCGTCGGCTTCGACAGCGACCCCGTCTCCATCTTCGATCGCGTGGCCGCCTTCATCCAGGAGAGCGGCATCGCCACCGCCATGGTGGGCCTGCTCAACGCGCCGCGCGGCACCCGGCTCTATCAGCGCCTGGAAGCCGAAGGTCGTCTCACCGGCGACATGACTGGCGACAATACCGACGGCAGCCTCAACTTCACGCCGGCGATGAATATTGACACGCTGCTGCAGGGGTATCGCCGGATTATAGACTCCATTTATTCACCGGGGAATTATTATGCGCGCGTGCTGACCTTCCTGCGCGACTTCCATCCTACCGTTCCGGTCGTGCGCGTCACCCCCGTCACGCTCCTCGCCGGCCTGCGCTGCGCCTGGATCCTCGGCCTGCGGGAGCAAGAACGGCGCGAATACTGGCGCCTCGTCTTCTGGTCCCTCACCCACGCCCCCCGCCTCCTCCCCCTCGCCATCGAACTCGCCGCCTACGGCTTCCATTTCCGTAAATGCTTTGAGTGCCACTGGGCGGAGAGCGGGGCGTGAGACCTTTTTATAGACGCGGTTGCCCGTCGTCCGTAGCGCGCGCTACAAGATGACGGAACAGGCATTTTGTGGGAACTTTCCGCCAAAGCCCCGTTCACGGGGCGCCGTTTGGTAGCTCGGTTCTTTAGAGCGAGTTGCTTGCGAACGTATGCTTGACATCGGAACAAAAGTGTGCTATACTGCCGCCCCAATACTGTTGCTTTATGCCTTCCCGCACTCCTTCTGCTGCCGCTTGCTGTTCGGGGGAGCGGTGCCTGGTGGAGC
>JAKIYB010000201.1 GCA_022708765.1 Armatimonadota bacterium
TTCCTCGTACTGGGCCCGCGTCACGCGCCGGACGGGCAGATCGAGTGTCCGCGTCACGTGCGCGAAGGGCGGGTCCTGCTGGACATCCGCAGCGGCCAAGGGCAGCACGTCATCCACGGCGTTGGCGATGCGCCGGCCGATCTCCTGGCGGCGGGTGAGGCCGCGGCGGGCCAGCATGTAGGCGTCTTCCTTCTTATGGAGCAGCAGGTGCGGCGACTGGTCGCCCGCCGGCGCGCATTGCGGCAGCAGGTACACGCCCTCGCCAAGGCGCGACGCCAACTCTACCCGCACCTCGTGCCAGAAGTCGGCGGAGAGGGTGTATTCGTTCTCGGTCTCCTGCGAGGGGCACGACAAGTTCATCACCACGCCGGTGAGCGCGCCATTGCCGTCGAAGGTATAGAGCAGGTTGACGCCGTGGTCCTCGTAGCCTTCGATGTGGCTGAAAGCGGGGGTGTTCGTCTGCCCGTACATGCGGGCGGTGCCGTCCAGATAGCTGGCGCGGCGATTATGCCCCACCACCGCGTGCCCGAAGCCGCGGGCGATGGCCCCCGGCGCGCGGGCGTTCCACGCCGCCGCCGCCGCCTCGGCGATGCGCGCGACGAGGAAGGCGAACACCTCATCGGGCGGCATGATCTCCGCACCCTCCGGCGCCTGGTAATGGGCGTGGGTGAACACCGGCCCGGTATGCGTGTGTGTGGCCATCAGCATGAGCCGCATGCCGTCGAATGCCGGCAGCAGCGCTGCCAGCCGCTCGCGCACCGCCGCCATCAGCGCCTCCGGGATAAAGGCGAGGTCGCAGGAGACGAACAGCACCCCCTCGCCGCCGGATTCCAGCGCCAGCGCCGTGGCGGTCAGGGGATTCTCCACCCCTTGCGAAATACGCACGTGCATCTGTCCTTGCAGCATCACCGGTTGTTCCGGCGTGATGCTGGTCTTCGCCCAGCCGATGGTTAGCATGGTGTGCCCCTTTTTATATTTTCACCGCGGGGTAATTCGGTGACAGCCACCCTGTATTCGTCCGTTCCGCTTTGCTCCACTCGCGAAAAGGGAGGCAGTCACCGAATTACTGAGCACTGACAAGGCAGAGTTATCTCTTTGAACATGATTAATAACGATGTTCTCTGCGCCCTCTGCGGTTAATAATTTCCTATACCGTCGCCATCACCGGATTGATAGCTGACGACACCGACTGCTCGCGGACGTCTTCAGCGCTGACTTCATATCCGAGCCGGTCCGAGAGGTAGATGCCTTCGGAGATGAGCATGGTGTCGAGGGCGATCTTCGCGGTGGGGAGCAGCGGTACGCGGCCCTGTTGCACGGCGACCCAGTGGTGCTGTGAGCTGTCGTAGGCGTCGGCGTTTTCGCGCAGTTGGTGCCAGCGATAGCTGGTCTCGCCCAGGTTCACCGTGCTGCTCAGCGAAAAATCGCCCAGGCTGGTGAAGAAGCCGAACGGCTCCAGGCGGATGCCGCCTTTGTTGCCGACGATGCTGGAGCCTTCAAAGCCGTCAAGCTGGATCGCCCAGGACTCGATGATGTCCAGCGTCACCCCGCCGTCGAATTTGACGAAACCCATGCCCAGCTCTTCCACGTCGTACTTGTGCGAGTCGGGGCGGGTCATGTCGTACTCCGTCTCCTGATAGACCTTGCCGCTGATGCGCGTCACCGTCTGCTCGCCCAGCAGGTAGAGCATCATGGCGATGTGGTAGACGCCCATGTCGTAGAACGCCCCGCCGCCGGCGATAGCCTTCTGCACGAAGGAGGAGGTGCCGTAGCCGTCCACGTAGGGGCGGCCGCGCCGGCGGAAGCCGGTGGAGCGGGCGTGGTACACCTTGCCCAGGTGCCCGCCCTCGATGAGCTGCTTTGCCGCCTTCGTTTCGTTGCTGTAGAGGGTGGAAAGCTGAATGTGCAGCCGGCGCCCCAGCGCCCGCGCCGCCTCGAACATCGTCCGCGCGTCGCGATAGGAGCCGGCCATCGGCTTCTCGCAGTAAGCGTCTTTCCCCGCTTCCATCACCGCCACGCTCACCGGCATGTGCAGGTTGTTGTGCAGGCACACGTCCACCGCCTGGATGTCGTCGCGCCGCAGCAGCTCGCGGAAGTCGGTGTAGACGTGCGGGATGCCGAACTCCTCGCTCACCCGCTTCCCTTCAGCCACGTCAATGTCCGCCAGCGCTACAATCTCCACGCCGGGGATCTTCTTGTAGTTCTGCAGATGGACTTTGCCGATCTGCCCAACGCCGATAATGCCAATACGCACTGGGTCCATGGGTTGCCTCCGTTGTGTCGTTGTCGTAATCGTAATCGTATTCGTAAAGCGCCTACCCGAATAGGTAAGCTTCAATATCATCAGGTCGAACCTTGAGCTCCTTCGCCCAATGATTCAGTAACAGAACATACCGCTCGTAGCAGATGGGGTCATGTCGTACCATGCCATCTTTCGAGCATGAAAGGAAGGGTCGAGAATTGATGTCATTTTCGTCGAATAGACTCTTTAGCGCTACCGCGACACGCGAGTCGAGAATTAGTGGTAAAGGGTCTGCTTCCAAGGCCAATCCTGCCGCATAGAGGAATTTTGCCATGAATGCAGGTCCACACCGATCGAGGCGAAGCGCGGAATAGGCATCGGCAAAGTGTCCTTTGGCGATAAGGGAAACAGTCTCTTGCAGTATTCGGTCTGCATTTGGTGTATCCATCATTTTTCTGGTGCGCCAAGCGCCATAGCCAATCGTGCTATACCCCCAGAGCATCGTAATCAGGAAAAGTTGACGTGTCGCGCTGCTCGATTCCAGAATACTCGTACCGAATGATGTGAAGTCCTGACGAGAGATAGGTCGTTGGAATCTCAGCAATATCGCCTGGAAATCGGCATCCTGCCCGAAGTGCTGTAACCAACTCTCTTTATTATAACTACCGACTTCCTCCAAGCGGATGTCTCCATCGCATGCAGTCATATTGGCAACACCAGCACGCACGGCGGCTGGGATGCTGACACATACCTGGTTATCGTGTAGGGTTTGCATATAGATGCTCCAAACGGATCATTGATCACTTATAATGGTCGTTCACGATGCTCCTTGAACTGTCACCAAGCCACCGGTAGCCCGCGCCCTCCGCGGCGCGTGTTTACGCATTTTCACACCGTGCCCGATGCTGGTGTTGTCGGACATGGTGTCACATTTTGGTTACTTCGCCCGGCCATAAATGACCGGGCTACCGAGCGACGCCCCCTGGAAGGGGGCTTATATGCTATTATTCATCAGGGATTGGTTTCTCCGGCTGCCCAATAATCGTTCGTCCACGAATCTCTCCGTTAAACCCACGCTCGATATCCACCCGAGGCTGCTGGCGGACGCGGGCATCTACGACGATGCGCGCATCACCGACGAAGAGCACGTATTGATTTCAATCCATCTCTTCCAGGTGGAACCACTTTTCGATGACGATCACATCTATATAGCCTTCGTCTTCTATTTCGGTGGCTTTGGTTCCCTGGCAATACCTGAACCGATATTTCATGGGCATCTCCGAGGCGTTGCATGTATGAACCTGACATCGTTGCGCGCTCCCGCGCGCGCCCTCACCCCTGCACCCCTCTCCCACGATTTCATCGGGGCAGGCCCAATCCTGGGAGAGGGGGAAATGACGAAACTACTGCGGTCATATACTTGTTGGAGTGTGTCGCGCCGGTCTCTACACCCCCGCCTGCTCTATCTCCCACCGCTTCACCACGCGGACGACTTCGCTCATCTGCCAGGCGACTTCGGCGTATTCGTTGGTGCCGCTGTGGTGTTCCACGCCCCAGTAGCCGGGGTAGCCGGCGTCGCGGAGGATGGTCATGCGCTCCTCCAGGCAGGCGCGGGTGATGCGGGCGTCCACGTGGGTGTGCATGGTGAAGTGGGCGACGGCGGCGTCGTTTTGCGCTTCGTCGCCGGCGTTCCAGTGGCCGATGTGCAGCAGCAAGCCGTAGGAGGGATGGCTCACCGCCGCCTGCAGCTTCAACTGGTTTTCCAGGAAGAGCGAGGCGCCCCAGTGCGTCTCCGGGCCGACGCGGAAGCCGTGGTCGGCGGCGAAGCGCGCGTATTCCTGGTAGCGCATGACGATGTAGTCGAACGCTTCATCGCTGATGTCATCGGCGCGCACGCCCACGTCCAGCCGCACGGTCCGCGCGCCGAGGATGACCGCCGCCCGCAGGTGGGCGAGGGCGTTCAGGTACAGGCGCTCGCGCTCGTCGGGCTCGGGGTCCCACACATGGGCGCCGTCCACGCAGAGGTTCGCCAGCACCATCTCTTTCTCGTCCATCGCCTGGCGCACCTTGCGGATGAAGTCCGGCTCGGTGGTGGGCAGCATGCCGTTCCAGATGTCGGCGGCGTCTACCCGGTAGCGATACTTGCAGCTTTCCAGGTAGCCGAACACGTCCATCTTGCCCTCGGCCAGCAGGCCGTGGAACGCATACGAGGCAATCGAAATCTTCATGGGTTCTCCCCCGGGGATAGAGTCAGGGTGAAACTTCGCGGTGGGGGAGGGTTCTCCTGCCAGCGCGGGCGATGACCTGATGAAAAAACCTTTCAACCAGTAAAAATCCTCGGACTTCCCGACTTCCGCAACAGGCGCGCACCTATCGGTGTCGAAATAGCTGGTGGAGCAGCGGAATGACGACGATGGAGCAGCGGGTCACCATACGGGAGGCAATGCCGGCGGACGCCGAGCGGCTGTTGACGTATATGCGGCAGTTGCTGGCGGAGCCGGAGATTGACTTCATCCTCTCCGCGGGGGAATTTACCGTGTCGGTGGAACAGGAGCGCCAGCTCATCGAGCGTTATGCCATGCTGGAGAATTATACCTTCCTGCTGGCGGAGGCGGAAGGGCGCATCATCGGCGTGCTGCACTGTCAGGGCGGCAACCTGGCCGCCACCCGCCACGTGACGCGGCTGGCGATTTCCGTGCGGCCGGAGTGGCGCGATCACGGAGTGGGCGCGCAACTGATGCAGGCGGCGCAGGGGTGGGCGCGCGAGGCGGGCATTGTGCGGGTGGAACTGGAAGTCTTCGCGCGCAACGCGCGCGCCATCCACCTGTATGAGAAATGCGGTTTTCAACATGAGGGGCGGCGGCGGTGCGCCGTCTATCGCTACGGGCAGTATCATGATCTGCTGATGATGGCCTGGCTGGCGGAGGGATAAGATGCGGCGAGTGGTGGTCACCGGTATGGGGCTTGTCTCCTGCCTGGGCAATGACGTGGAGACGGTGTGGCGGGCGCTGCTCGCCGGGCGCAGCGGCATCGCGCCGATGACGCGTTGGAATCCCGACGGCCTGCGCAACCCGCGCATGGGCGAGGTGAAGGAATTCCCCTGGGACGACGAGCACGACGAAGCCACCCAGTTCGCGCTGTATGCCGCGGGGCAGGCGCTGGCGGATGCCGGACTGATCGGCTCCGAAAATGGGGACTGTCCCCCTGACTGCCGTGAGGTGGTGATCTACAAGCCTTCCACCGGGACTGTCCCCATTTTTACGCGCATCAGCCTGGTGTCCTCCACCAATTTTGGCGGGGCGTCGGCGTGGGAGCAGTACCTTGCCTGCCTGCGGGCGGGGGCGGTGGACGCGGAGACGGCGGAATTATTCACCGAGTTCGTCTTCAGCCGCACCGCCGACCTCATCCGCGAACGCCACGGCCTCGCCGGTCCGACGCGCGTGCTCTCCCTGTCCTGCTCCTCCGGCACCGCGGCCATCGGGCAGGGGCTCGACCTTATCCGCCTGGGGAAAGCGGACGCCGTGCTCTGCGAGGGACACGACAGCCTGGCGGTGCCCAGCCTGGCCGGGCTCTCTATCCTGCGCACCATCACCGCCGAGGAACTGCGGCCTTTTGATGCGCGGCGCAGCGGCACTATTTTCGGTGAGGGCTGCGGCGCGCTGGTGCTGGAGAGCCTGGAAAGCGCGCAGGGGCGCGGCGCGACGATTTACGGCGAAGTGCTCGGGTACGCGGTGAATAATAATGCCTACCACCTGACGGCGCCGGACAAAGCGGGGGACGGCATCGTCGCGGTGCTGCGCGAAGCGCTGCGCGACGCCGGCGTGCCCGGCGATTCGATAGACTACGTGAATGCCCACGGCACCGGCACCGCCTACTTCGACGTGACGGAAACAAAGGCGGTGAAGGCGGTGCTCGGTGACCGCGCCTACCAGATCCCCATGAGCAGTATCAAGCCGTCCATCGGCCACATGATGGCCGCCGCCGGCAGCGCCGAAGCCATCGCCACCCTGTGCGCCCTGCGCGAGGGCGCCATCCCGCCCACCCTCAATCTCGAACAACCCGATCCGGAATGCGACCTGGACTACGTCCCTGGCATCGCCCGTAAAACCGCTATCCGCACCGCTCTCTCCATCAGCAGCGGCATCGGCGGCAATAACGCGGCGGTGGTGCTGCGACGGTGGGACCCCCAATTGTCATCGTCATCGTGATCGAAATTATTTCGCACGCAAAGGCGCAAAGGTGCAACGACGCGAGCAATTTTCACTCACGCCTTGAGGCATCGGTCGTGTGAACCCCGCCATGATCTCAAGCACACCTGCTTGTCTGCATGCTTCTTCTGATACGTGTATGCTTCAGCGAAGTCATCACCAACCGAATACTCCCAGGCTCTTCCGACAGTACCATCGTGGTCGAAACAGACTGCTAAAATGAATTCGTCATCAATAAGGTCACGAATCATACTCATCGCTTGCTGGTAGGCGTCTTCATCACTGATGCCTGACCAGTTGTTGAAGTGCGTATGCCAGCCGTACCATCCGACAGTCACTTCATCGTTTACAGTCCAGATATCGAGGCGCTTTTCCGTATCTTCGGGATGAGGGACGATGATGTGTATCGTTCCAGCAGCAACACCCTCGGTATCATCATACCGAGCATACTTCCGCCATTCTGGGAATGCGCGGAAGAGGATGTCGGCAAAGTGTTGTGAAAAGGCATTCAGATTGTTCATGAACGGCCTCTAATTCCCTACGAGTGCCGATACCATTGTTGCTGGTATGGTGCGCATCGTGACGATCCACTACCTTCACTCACCGCGGCCAGTATTCCTCAAGCCAGTGCTGCACGTCGCGGGTCATGTCGGCGCCGGCGCGGCGGTTGAAGACGAGGATGATGCCGCGTTGGGCGGCGAGGGAGGCGGCGATGGCGCGGGTGTCTTCCTCAATGCGCGCGGCCATTTCAGCGCGCTCGGTCGTCAGGCGGGCGATGGCGCGGTCCACCACTTGTGCCGACGCCGCGGCTCCCCGGCTTGCGGCCCCGTCGTCGGCCGTTACCGCGTCGCGCAGGTCGGCCGTTTCCAGGCGCAGCTCGCCGGCGGGCACGGGGTCGAAGGCAACGCATACCGGTGGCGCGGGGGGCAGCTCGCGCTGGCGTTCCTGCGCCAGGCGCGCCGCTTCTTTCGCCACCTGTTGATCAATGGCGTGTTTGGCGCGGGCGCGCAGCGCGGTGAGTTGCTCGTTCAGGCGTTTCGCGCTGTCCGCGACGGCGGCGTCCACTCCGCGTTGACGCGCCGTCGCTGTACGGGCATCCGCCTGCAGGGTGTCCATACGCCGCGCGGTATATTTCGCCCAGGCTTCCGCCTTGTCGGCGCGCTCCCGCGCGCGTTTGTCACGGGGATAGGCATCGGCGTATTTGCGCGCGGCCTTCGCTTGCGCTTCGGCGCCGGCGTCTTTGCGCTGCAGATCGGCGATGAGCAGAAGCTTCGTTTTCACCTGTTCCTGCGCGACGGTGCGGCGAATCTCCAGCGCCTGCACGG
>JAKIYB010000202.1 GCA_022708765.1 Armatimonadota bacterium
GGACCAGGATTCGCGGCAGATGACCGCCTATGCCGAGAGCGCCGACGGCCTCCACTGGGAAAAGCCGACACTCGGCCTCATTGAGGTGAACGGCTCGACCGCCAATAATGTGATCTGGCGCGGCGTCACCTCGCACAACTTCACGCCGTTCCTCGATGCCAATCCTGCCGCCCCGTCCGAGGAACGCTACAAGGCGGTCGGCGGCACGAAGATCGAGTGGGGCGGCACAGGGCTCTGGCTACTGGTCAGCGCTGACGGCATTCACTGGCGCAAGCGTGACCCGGCGCCCATTGCTTTCCCCGGCAATTACGACTCGCAAAACCTGCTCTTCTGGGACGCGGCGGCCGGCTGCTACCGCGCCTACTGGCGAGATCACCGGTGCGGCGATCCAAAGGTGCCCGACGGTCGCGATGTCCGCACTGCCGTGTCGCTGGACCTGACGACCTGGAGCGAGCCACGCTGGCTGGAATACGACCCCAACCGCAGCGGCTCGCTGGAACGTGACCAGACCGACGACCCGACCGGCGATCACCACCAGTTCTATACCAGCGGCGTGCTGCCGTATCCGCGGGCGCCGCACCTATTCCTCGGTTTCCCGCAACGGTACTGCGACCGCGGCTGGCTGGCCACGACCGGCCGGCTGCCCGACCCCGAGCACCGGCGGCGGCAGGCCGATCTGGGCATCGGCGGCGGCCGACCCACGCGCTGCGGCACGGTGGTCACCGACGTGCTCTTCATGGCCAGCCGCGACGGCATCGCCTTCCACGTCTGGCCAGAGGCGATGGTGCGTCCCGGCATCCAGCGACCGGGCAGTTGGTACTACGGCGGCGCTTGGTTCACCTGGGGGCTGCTGCAGACGCCGTCGGCTTTCCCCGGCGCCCCGGACGAACTCTCCATCTACATTCAAGAGCGCTTCGCGCCGGATGGGCCAGGCCATCTGCGCCGGCACACCTTCCGCATGGACGGCTTCGGCTCGCTGAATGCCCCGTTGACCGGCGGCCGAGCGATCACCAAGCCCTTCACCTTCGACGGCGACCGGCTCTCCATCAACTTCTCCACCTCCGGCGGTGGCCGGCTGCGCATCGGCTTCCACAAGCCAGACGGCACAGACATCCCGGGCTTCAGTCTCGACGACTGCGACCTTCAGTATGGCGACGAATTGGCGCGCATTGTGTCCTGGCAAGGCCGGCGCGACGTGGATGCCTTGTGTGGACGACCAATACGTATGATAATTGAACTTAAAGATGCCGACCTCTACAGCTTCGTCTTCGCAAAGGCGTAAACGGGTACCGAGAAGGGCAGAAAGGCCTGTGAGTATGGAACAGCAACTCTACGACAAGGCTGAAGACGCCTGGAACATCGCCTGGACACGCTACTTTCGTTCAGAGACCAACCTGTTCTACGACTATATATCAAGCAAAGATCCGGCGCACAGCCAGGATCACCTGCCGAAAGTCGAGGAGGTACAGCAGCAGTTCCCTAACACCTGCGGCTGGGGCACCGGCATGGAGGATAGCGCCATCAGCGCCGGCGTCTGGATGGCGACCATCTGCGATCGCTTCGACGCCACCGGCGACGAGCAGATGAAAGCCTGTGCCGACCAGGTCTGGACTGGCATGGCCTTGCTCATGAAGGTCTCGAAGTCGTCCGGCTTCGTGCCGCGCAGCGTGTGCCTGGCCGACGGCGAGAGTCACTACATCAATAGTTCCCGCGACCAGTATACGCATTTCTGCCACGGCCTCTGGCGTTTTTACCACTCGCCGCTGGCCGACGAGGGACAGCGGCGTGCCGCCATGCGCCAGATCATCACCGACATCTGCGCCCGCATGGAGCGCAACGTGGTTCCAGAGAACGACTACTCGTTCTGCCGCGAGGACGGCACGCCGGGCACGGTCGACAAGATGTGGGAGGTCTGGCATCACGAATGCGCGCGCCTACCCATGATCTACGCCATCGGCTGGGGCCTGACCGGCGACGGGCATTGGCGGGAGCTGTATCTGCGCTACGCCTGGGACGCCGTCCGCAACTCGGTTCCGCCTCCGCCCGGTCTGCCGGCCTACGCCCTGCAGCAGGCGGTGTTTTCCTTTGAGCCGCTGGTCGCGATCGAGCGCGAGGACGCCGAACTCCACGCCGCCTGGCTGGAGGCCATGCGACTCTACGCCGACGCCATGCAGGCCTACACGCCACAATGCCTGGACTACCGGCCGGTGGACCGTCAGGGGCTCGAAATGGACTGGCGCAAGCACGAAACGCAGGAGATGGAGAACGGCAAATGCCCGCGCTGGCCGGCCCAGATCTTCCACGAAATGAAGACTGTCCGCGAACCGGCCGAAGCGGTACTGTCGCAGCTCATGGTGCCTGGCCGCCCGCTTCCCGCCGATCAGTCCGACCTGCTGAAACGTCTGCTACAGCAGACCGACTTCGACGACAGCCTGCTGTACAGTCCATTCTACGTCGTCGCCGCCTACTGGCGCGCCGTGAAGCGAGGGATACTTCGCCTTCCCTGACGACGAAGGACGTGACATGATGGAGACTAATCAGCACATTCGCATTACCCTTGGCGAACCTGTCACCGTGGCACTGGCGCCCTCGGACGTCCGTGACTGGGGGCCATTCACAAGGTCAAACCGGAAGCCACAGTCTGCATCAACAACTACCGCCGCTTCGGCAGCGGGGGGTGGACGACCGGCATTCCGTTGCGCCCGCTGGGCTGGGATGTGGTGATGTCCGGCGAACTCGACCTGCAGGTGTTTCAGGGCGATTTCCAGATGAAGATGCACCGCGCCTATGGCTGCGCCCGGTGGCGTGATGTGGATGGGCAGCGCCACCGACCCGCGTCTGGTGCCGGAGCCCTACGCCGCCGCCCAGGAGACGACTGGACCGCTGATGCTCTATCGCGACGGCACCCCGGTGGAGTATGCCGACACCTGGGTCAGTCAGCAGACCCAGGACTTCTACGGCCGCACCCAGGCCGCGCCATGCTGGGAAGCCTGGCACGGCGCGAATGAGCTCTACCTTCAGGCGCACGTGCCGTCATCGGTCGTCTTCGACGAGAATGTGGCCGCGGAGCACGGGCTCGATCCGTATCCGGTGCTGCTGGCCGGCAACGCCGCGTGCATGAGCCGGGCGCAGGCGCGGGAACTGCAGCGCTATGTCGAGACAGGCGGTATTTTGCTGGCCTGCCACAACATCGGCGTGCGGGACGAGATGGGGCAACCCTATGTGAAACCGCTCCTCGACGCCTGGCTGGGAATCCGCGGACGCACCTGCGGCGAAGCGAACCCGACGCTAGAGCTGGTGGATCCGGCCTTGCGGCAGCAGTGTGGCACCTGGGTCAGTCAGTACAAATCCGGGCACACGCTTACCGTGCCCGGCGACGATGCAACGTTGCTGGCCTCGGTGACTGACCATGGCTGGGAGCCCTGGGATGACCGCGAACGCGAAGGCAAACCGAAGCCGCGCCACCCGGGCGTCTGGAGCGTGAAGCGTGGCAACGGCACGGTGATCTACGTGGGCGCCGACCTCTTCCTGGCCCACCTGCGCTCGCCGACCACCGCGCATGTCCGTTTTTTCAAGGCGCTGCTGACCGCGGTGCGCACACCACCGATCATGCTGGAGGGGCCGCTGCAGGTGACGCTGAATGTCCGCGCCCACGACGACGGCTCCTGGTTCGTCCATCTGCACAACGCCCCAGGCACGATCTGGCGCTATGGCGGCTACCGCGACAGCAGCGAGCTTGTTGCCGTCCAGGATCTCGAATTGCGCCTTCCTGGGCGGCAGGTGCGTCGCGCCTATTCCGGATTGAACGGCACCCCCTTCCGCGTCTCGTCGGCGGGCGATGCCATCACTATTCCCAGTCTCTACCGCAACGAAGTAGTGGTGCTGCGCTTCGTGTCATGACGCGATTGGAGATTAGCTGGACGGTGGGGCGCTCGCGTCGCTGGTTCGGAGATAGAGAACCGAAACAAACAAGAATCTGAGCAGATGCTCCTGCTACCAAGGAGCCTGAAAATAATGAAGTGAAACCGATTCGTGACCAGCCTGCTGTTAGTCACGGGCATCGGATACTTCACGATTGCTGCATACGGCGCCGGTTGGATCATCAGGTATCAGCATATCACTACAGTAGGAAAGCAGCACAGTGTTAACTACCCAGCTGTTTTATGGCGGCGAAACTGGCTTGGGCTGCAACCAGCGCCGCCGCGGAACACGCGGTTAAAATGGGTGAGACTATTGAACCCGCAGGCGAAGCAAATTTCGGTGATGCTCAGATCCGTGTCGGTTAACAGTATTTTCGCCTCGTCAATACGACGTGCCTGCACATAGCGGGTGAAGGTGACGCCGGTCTCGCGATGAAACAGATGCGAGAAGTGTGCGTGCGCGAGACCGGCACAATCGGCAGCATCAGCTAACTGCAGGTGGGCATCGCGGAAGCGTGTCTCGATCAACTCGCGGGCTTTCTGTATCGCCGGATGCTCCAAGCGGGCTTCCAATTCGCGAATGCGCCAGGCGCTGGCGCAGAGATGGCCGGCAAAAATCTCCAGCAAGCGCATGACGTGCCGCAGGCGCGTCCGCGACATCCATGGCGCCCGGTCATAGGCCCGGCGTAAGCGTGACGTGGGGATGTCCAGTCCGTTCACACGCTGACGCAGACGCGCAAATCCGTCGTCGGACGGGCGTTCCGGGAGCACCTGACCACTCGAAATCGTCGCCACGTGCGCTCCCTGGATCAGCAGGGGAATCGCCACATCGTAAAAACCGGCATGGCACGTATACAGCTTCGCCGTACCATCGCTGCCAGCCCGGGCATGGTATCGCCGATCGCAGGCTTCACAGCGCCGCGCGCCGTCGACCGTGTTCCGAATGAGCACGCAGACCGGATTGCCGGTATCGCCGGGCACCCCGGTGCCGGTGGTGCCGACATCAGGAGTATTGAGCGCCATCGACAATCCGGTGAGGTGTTTGAGAATGCGCGCGAATTCGGCGAACTCCGGCGATTCGAGCAAAGCCTGAAAGACCAGGCCGACTTGCCGCGATACCATGCCGTGGGTAGATATTCGTTCGATGGTCATTACTGAATAATTTAGCCGCCATCGAAATAAATGTAAAGCCCTTCGAAAGCAATGTGGAGCCGTCGTCTTCCTCACGGCGTATCATCACCACATGAGGTAATCACGTGCAGTCGGTCACGCTCTGGGGATTGAGTCTGCTGGTCATTGCCGGCATCTTCGCCGGTGGCTGTGCCGTCCCCATCAAGTTCCTGCGGCAGTATCGCTATGAGCACGGGGTGTTCATCGCAGCACTGGTGGGGCAGGTACTATTGCCGTGGCTGTCATGTCGCGGCACGGAGAGCTGAGATGTTCAAAGACCTGCCCCACAACACGCGCCTCACGCTGCTGCTCGAGCCATATAGCTCGGTGCTGGCGTGCATCCTCACCTTCTACGCGGCGCTCTACATGCAAGCCAACGGCCTGGATGCTCGCCAGATCGGCCTGATCGCCACGCTGGCGGCGGTGACGGGGTTGTTCTTCCAGTGCGTGGCTGCACCGGTGGTCAACCGGCTCGGACGCCGGCAGGCGCTGCTCGTGACGTCGCTGCTCTGCTGGTCCACCCCCTTGCTGTGCTGGTCCTTGGCCAAAGGGTTCACGCTGTTCCTGGTGGCGGCGCTGTTCTTCTCGGTGTCGCGAATCACCAGTCTGGCCTGGTATTGTGTCATCACCGAGGATGTCGACGAGCACCACAAGGCGCGCGTCTTTGGGCTAATCTTCATCATCGGCACCATTGGCGGCCTGGGGACGCTACTGGCCGGCCCGCTGATCGCGCGGTTTGGTCTGGTCGAGTCGATCCGGGTCCTCTATGGCTTTGCCTTCGTGAGCATGACACTGATGTTCCTCTTCCGCCACCGAGTCTTGACCGAGACCGCCGCCGGAGTCGAGTTGAGCCGACACCATGCCGCGCTGTCTCTGGCCGAAAGCCTGCGCCATCACCTCCAGGTGGTGCGCGAGAACCTGGCGGATGCCGAGTTCAGAAAGCTGGCCTTGACCTGGGTCCTCTTCAGCTTCGCCGGGACCATGGGGTTCGTCCTTACCCTCTACTACAACAACGTGTTGCACCTGACCGCCGGGCAGTTGTCACTGTTGCCACCGTTGGGAGCGATCGTCGGCGTTGTGCTCTACCGCCTGGTCGTACCCCGGCTCAACCGGCTGCCCGACCGCTTTGCCATCCCCCTCTTTCTGGCGCTCATGGCTGGCGGACAGGCGATATTGCTGATCACGCCGACCGGTCATATGTTCCTGGTGCTCCTCGCCGCTGGGCTGGCCGCCGTCGGCAGCTATCTTGGCAGCGTGGCGATCAACGCCGCGCTCAACAACCGCATGGGCGCGTTGCACAAGGCTGACGCCTACTCGGCGGTGCAACTCCTGGCGGCCCTGGTCACCATCCCCGCCGGCTGGCTGGCTGGCTCGCTTTTTGAAATCGGCCCACGCCTGGCACTGGCAGGAACCATCGGCGTCCTGTTCATGGCAGCGCTGATGCATGTCCTGGCGCCCGTCGCACAGGGTATGGCACGACAACTGGA
Source organism: Armatimonadota bacterium (assembly GCA_022708765.1). Taxonomy (GTDB): domain Bacteria; phylum Armatimonadota; class Hebobacteria; order CAIYQO01; family CAIYQO01; genus JAKIYB01. The sequence continues at coordinate 6,578 of JAKIYB010000202.1, forward strand.
ACCGGATGTCAACTGATTGGTACGGAAAGGAAGACGCAGAAATGAAGAACGCATGGTGCAACGCACATCTGGCCGACGGCAAATCGAACGTGCCTTTTTCATTCATCTATGACGGGCGGCCCTCGGCGTCGTTGCTTGCGGAATGGCCGGTGACGGTGGCGGAGGAACGGCTGGACGCCAAGCGCACCCGCCGCACGCTCACATGGAGCGATCCGAAGACCGGCCTGGAAGTGCGGTGCGTGGCGGTAGATTACGCGGACTACCCGGTCGTCGAGTGGACGGTGTGGTTCAATAACACCGGCACGGCCGACACGCCGATTCTGGAGAACATCCGGGGGCTGGATGTCCAGTTCGAGCGCGAGGCGACCGATCTCGAGTTTATGCTCAACGGCATCAAAGGCGACTTCTGCACGGCCGACAGTTTTGAACCTTATCGACGGGGGCTCGAACCGGAAGGGGTGGTGCGGTTTGCGCCGCCGGAGTGGTCGGGCAAGTCCTGCGACGGGCCGACCGGCTGGCCATACTTCAACCTGCAGACGCCGGGCGGCGGCGTCATTCTCGCGGTCGGCTGGCCGGGGCAATGGGCCGCCTCTTTCACCCGCGACGCGGGTACGGAACTGACCGTCCGCGCCGGCCAACAGCTGACGCATCTGCATCTCAAACCCGGCGAGAAAATCCGCACGCCGCTGATCGTCCTGCTCTTTTGGCAGGGGGTGGACGTCATTGAGGCACAGAATCGCTGGCGGCACTGGTTCCGCGAGCACAATCTGCCGCAGCCGGCCATCTCCCAAATCCAGGTGGGCGGCCGGGAGAAGGACATGGCCTATGTCCAGCAGTTCCTCGACGCGGGCATCCACGTGGACCTGTGCTGGCGCGATGCCGGTGGCACCCGCGACTCGGTCTGGTTCAAGGTCGGCCCCGATCCACTGCCGTTCCAGGATCCGGGTATGATCTGGCTGAATTCGGGCACCTGGGAACCCGATCCGGCAAAATATCCCAACGGCTTCAAACCCTTCAGCGATTGGGTCCGGGCGCGCGGCATGCAGTTTGTATTGTGGTTCGAGCCGGAGCGTGTGGGCGATCCGAACTCCTGGCTCGGGAAGA
>JAKIYB010000203.1 GCA_022708765.1 Armatimonadota bacterium
GCGGCGCGGCTGCTGCACGAAGGCGGCACGGCGGTGGCGGTGGTCCTCCCCTGCGCGCCGGACGACCTCTCCCCCGATGCTCGCGCCAATTACGACCGCGCGGTGGAGGCGAGGGTGACGATCCTCTCCGAGGTGACGGATGCCGACCTGCGCGAGGCGGGCGTCATCGTGGACGCGCTGCTCGGCACCGGCGTCAGCGGCGCGGTGCGCGGCGAACTGGCGTCACTCATCGAGCGCGTGAACGCCCTGCGCGCCGGCTGCGGGGTGCTGGCGGTGGACGTGCCCTCCGGCGTGGAGACGAACACCGGCCAGGTGCCCGGCACGGCGATGCGCGCCGAGCTAACGGTGACCATGGGGCTGCCCAAGCCCTGTCTATTGCTGTACCCCGCCGCCGAGTTTGCCGGCGAGTGGGCCGTCGCCGACATCGGCTTCCCGCCGGAGGTGGTGGACGGGTGGAACGCGGTCGCCGAAATGACCGAACTTGAGCAGGTTTCCGAATGGGTACCCGCGCGCCGGCCCACCGCGCATAAGATGGACGTGGGCGCGGTGCTCGTCATCGCCGGCTCCTTCGGCATGACCGGCGCGGCGGCGATGGCGGCAACGGCCGCCTACCGCGCCGGCGCGGGTCTGGTGCGGCTAGCGCTGCCCGCCTCGTTGACGGCGGCGCTGAATGCCCAGCTCACCGAGGTGGTCTTCCGCCCGATGTCGGAGACGCGCGCCGGCACACTGAGTTTCCACGGTTTCCAGCGCCTGCTCGACGAGGTGGAGGGGACGCGCGCGGTGCTCCTCGGCCCCGGCCTGTCGCGCCACCCCGCTACCGCGCACCTCATCCGCCGGCTGGTACCGCTCATTCACGCGCCGCTGGTGGTGGATGCCGACGCCCTCACCGCCATGGTCGGGCATGACCGCCTGTGGCGCCAGCGCGAAAAGCCCACCGTCATCACTCCGCATCCCGGCGAGATGAGCCGCCTGCTCGGTCAGCCCGCCACCGTGCTGGAGGAAGACCGCATCGCCGCCGCGAAGGAGGCCGCGCGTCGCTTCAACGCCACCGTGGTCTTCAAAGGCAGCCCGGTGGTCATCGCCGCCCCGGACGGCCGTACCTTCGTGAACCCCACCGGCACCCCGGCGCTGGCGGTGGTCGGCACCGGCGACGTTCTCGCCGGCATGATCGCCGCCCTCATCGCCCAGCGCGTCGAGGTGGCCCACGCCGCCGCCCTTGCCTGCTTCACCGGCGGCCTCGCCGCCCAGCGCATGACCGCCCAGCTTGGACTCCGCGGTTTCACCGCCCTCGATTTAATCGCCGCGATTCCGCACGGACTGGCGGAGGTGGCGGGAGAGTGAGCGCCCATCATCCCGGCACGGCATACGCGGGTATCTCGTATACTCGTCAGCGATGATGGAGTTGAAACGGGCAACGCAATGTCGTCAACCTTGTGTGGGCTAGCAGTACGAGCACGATGACGAGCACGATTGGGTGATTACCCCCCGTTACCCCCCGTCATTACCCCCTGTTTTTGTGCATTTTCGCAAAATGGGGGGTAATGGTTCCAGCCCCTGTCAGATCGTCGGCTACTCCCTCGGTCCTAAAGCACTGAGCTACCGAACGACGCCCCGTGAACGGGGCTTTGGCGGAGAACTACGACCGGGATCCCTAGTCGGCCGCGCCTTGCTGAGGCTGTGGCGCTACTACGAACAAATATGCTTGCGAACGGTTGCACAGGAAATAAAAGATTGTTTTTTACAAAAGCTTAGCATAAGATGCCTTTCCACACTGGCGCTGGATGGACGAACGGTATGTTGCTGTCACGGAACAGGCGGCAGTATAGCACGAGAACGGAAGTTTGTCAATAGTCTGAACCTTGATTCATAGTTTATAGGATTGCCTTGATAGAGCAGGGGGGCGGGGAGATTGGGCGAATAGGGTAGCAGACAGTGTTGCGGAGGTGTTGTATGCGCTTTCTCGTCATGCTTCTCGCGGGTTTCTGCCTGGCTGCACACGCGGCCATCACGTTCACCATCAAGGAACACACGCACCATACCTGGACGAATGAACTGGTCACCTACACGGTGAAGCTGCCGGCATCGCAGGCGAAACGGGTGACGCTCATCGGGCCGGAGGGGAAGGCGGTACCGGTGCAGGTGACGCCGAAAGGCAACGGCATGGCCGAGGTGGCATTTATCGTTAATGTGCTGCCGGCGGATGGCGAGGTAACGTATACGCTGAAGAATGGGAAGCCGGTGGGCAAAAGTATCATCAATCGGTTGTATCTCAATCAGAAAACGCAGCTTTTCTATAGCATTGATTCGGGTGGTTTCAGTGTCATCTTCCCCAGTGAACAGTATATCGCCGGCGCACAGCACTTCTTTCCTGAAACGCTCAACCAACTGGCATTACGATTGGCTTTATGCGAGATACACCGCGCAGACGGCTTGGCATTGGATGGTTTCCTTCAGGGTGAGATGAAGATCCTCGGCATGAAGCAGACATTGGTTGCTGAAGGTCCAATCTATGGCGAATTCCTCACCGAATGCAGGCTGGAAGCAGGATACTATCGTCTTCGCACGCGTGTGGTGAAAGGGCAGAATGCTGTCCTGTTCCGAGAAGAATTCGATAACCCGAAAACCGCGGTGGGTAAAGCGTTTATGACCTTCTCGCTGTCGACGAATTACCACCCCGACCGTGTCTCCTCCGCCATCCGCTCCTGGCGGAAACGGACTGACCCGAAGACGAATGCCCTTGGTGATGACTACAAGCTGGATTTCGATGCGGCGCGTAAGGAGATGTCTATTCTGGCGTATGTGAACTGGTGGCCGGAGACAGCGCGGCGGGCGACGTTCTATAACAGTGCTAATCTGGATGGTGACGCCATTTCTATTCTGCCGGCGCAAATCGGCGGGTGGCGTAACCCGATGGGGATGTATGTGATGACGGAGCCGGGGGGCAAGGTGCGCCTGGACCTGCCGCTCTACATTGACCAGGACTGGGTGCGCGACGGGGTGGAGTGGGGGAATCCCTACTATACCGGCAAACTGGAGGCGGGCTGGCCGCGCACGGCGGGGCGGCGGTCGTGGGTGCTGCACATAGACTCGCAGGCGAACGTCTTCCCGAAGGAGGGACGCAGCAGCGTGCTGGAGGCGGTGCGGAAATACTGCGACCTGCCGCTGGACAAAGTGAAGGACTGGACCCTGGACTGGCCGGCTGACCCGAATGTGACCTATCCGCGCCTCTACGTGGAACCGGGGAAGCTGGACGGCATTCGCGCGCGGGTGAAAGATAACCCGCGCTGGATGAAGCGCTTCGGGCAGTATATGAACCGGCCGATCAGTTATACGATTCTGGAAGATCAGAAGATCGGCGACGACCTGCTGCACGCGAAGAGCCATCCGAGTTGGAACGTGCCGAACGACGCACAAGGGTCGCTGGAGAGCCTGCGTTCGTTCGTGGACAAGGTGTGGGAGCACGGCTACATGGGCTTTGCGTCCCCGAATAACGCGGCGCCGATGCTGGAGCTGATTAAATTCGACGCGGCGATGAGCGTCGCCACCGCCACCCCGGAAGAGAAGGCGGAGATGCGGCGGCTGATGGCGTTCGTGGCCAACATGGTGTACGACGAGGACTGGCACAGTACCAAATCCGGCGTCCACCGGGGCAACCCGAACATGCCGCCGCGACAGGAGCACCACCTGGGGGTGGCAAGCTGCGTACTGCCCGACCACCCACTAGCGGCGGCATGGCGGGCACGCGGCGAGGCGGAGGCGATCCGTGAACTGGACGACCTGGTGCGCGAGGCCGGCACCTGGCGCGAATGCCCGCACTACCAGTACGAGGCGGCGATGTATCCGCTGTTCCAGTCGGCGGTGCCCATCGCTTTTAATGGCGGACAGAATATATTTCAACACCCGAAGATGAAGGCGACATGGGATTATCTGCTGAATATCTCGACGCCACCCGACCCGCGCTTCGGCACGCGGCTGGTGCCGGCATTCGGCAACGGATCGTGGGAGCAGGCGCCGCTCTTCGGCTGGCTCGCGAATCTGACCAAGCAGGATGATCCGGCGTTCTCGAAGCGCATGCAGTGGATGTGGATTGAGCAAGGGCGGCCGGACTGGATGGCGTTCAGCGAGACGCTGCTCGATCCGGCGCTGCCCACCGAGCAGCCGTCGCTGACGAGCATGAACTACCCCGGCTTCGGGGCGATTTTGCGCAGCGGTTTTCCGTCAAAGGAGGAGGCCTGGGTCGCCTTCCGCGCCGGGGACAACATCGAGCACTACGATTACGGCGATCAGAACTCCTTCATGTTCTACGCGAAGGGGGCGCCGTTGGTCATACAGTTCGGGTCGCAATATCAGCCAGCCTACCGCGGCGCGTGGTATTTCAACCGGGTGAGCATCGGGCACCGGGAGGTGAAGCCGGGATTGTTCGGCGGCACGGAATTCGCCAGCGCGGCGGGCAACGAGGATTACGCGGCGCGCATGACAGGTTTTGCCATGCTGGGCGCGGTTGACACCGCCACCAGCCAGCACGTGACCGACCGCGAAGGGCTGGTGCCGGATGATAAAAACGTGCCGATGCCGCCCAACTTCCCGATGGATCCGTATCCGGTCCCGCGCCGCACGTGGACACGGACGATGGCATTGGTAAGATCGTTCACCGCCGATGGCGCGGAAGATCCGACTGGACCGGTCTACCTGGTGCTGCGCGACAGTCTCGCCGGGGAGAACCCGCTGGCCAGCGAGTGGAACCTGTGGCTGCTGGCGGACACGCTGGATACGGCGGCCAATCCGGTGCGCGCAGCCGGCCCCCATGGCGTTGATCTCGATATCTTCCTGGCGGAACCGGCGCAGCCGAAGTGGTTCACCAGCGAGGATTCCCATACCTTCCTCGCCGGCCCGACGCAGGAATCCTGGCAGAAGATGAACCCCGGTAAACCGTGGAAGGAAACGCTGAAGAACCTGCGCGCCCACGCGGCATCCGGCGGCGGTTATCTCGCCATCCTCTTTCCACGCAAGGCAGATGAGGCGCCGCCATTGTTCAATACGCTGCTGGATGGCAAGGGAGTTTACGTCACTCATGCGCGTGGCGCCGATGTCGTTATCATGAGCGAGAAGCCGGTCGCATGGGTGGAGGGCGATCGCCGCTTCAGCGGCACCCAGGGAATCATTCGGCTGGAAGGTGACGCCTTGACGCTGACGCTGCTTGCCGGCGGGGAGATCGCGGCAGGCAAACTGACGCTGAAAGCGACTACTCCGGCCAGTTTGACGCTGCGCGGCGGGAAGATGACGCTCATTACTGATGGTCCGGCGCAGACGGTGGCGGTGAATGGGAAGATGGTGGAAGTGGCGGCTGGAAAGCAGAAGGTTGGAGTGAAATAAAGCACTGGTCGAGTTATAGCAGCGAGTCTGGAAGTAGAACACCCCGCATGTAATCGGGGCCGATGAGAATCACGCCCAGAGATGACTATCTACACAAGGACGCGGCTCTCGCCGGCCCTGAATTCCTGCGGGGTTTTCACCTTCCAGACTTGCTGCTTTCTATTTACTAGGGAGGAAGGGTATTTATTTCCGATTTCTTTTTTGATGCCGGCACCTCACCCCTCCCCGGCCTGAAGGCCACCCCTCCCCCGGGCGCCTTCCTGGCTGGGAGAGGGGAACGGGGCAGAGAGCGAAAGGTGGGCTTCCTATTTTAACAACCGTGGGCGCTACTACAAACGACTGGTCATCTCACCTGCTACGGCATCTCGGTTACCAAGTCTGACGATCTTCGGTTCGCCAAGTTTTGGGTGCCAGGGAAGGGTGTAGGGGATGCCCGGAAGCAGGTCGAAGCAGTTGTCGGGGAGGGGGAGCTCGCCGTCCACGTCGAGGCAGACACCCCAGGCGAAGGCGTCGGCGGTGAGGGTGAGGGAGGCGGCTTTCGCGTCGAGAGTGATTGCCGGTTCGCTGAAGCGCAAGTCTTTGAAGCGCTCGACGAAGAGGCGATGCTGGGCGACGACGGCGTCGTCCCGCAGCAGCAGGGCGAAGGCGCCGCTGTCGGTGAGGCCGAGGGGTTCCCAGCTTTCCACGCGAGGGATGGCGGCCAGCGCGACGGCACAGTTAGCGGGAAGTGTGGCGGGGATGCGCTCATCTACCGGGCGCGCGCCGAAGGTCTCGCCGTTCGGCACGCGCGGCGGCCGGCCGTTCAGCATGAAGAGACCGTAGCGCAGCTCGCCGCACCAGACTGCCGGGGTGTCGTTGACGCCATACACCACGACCTGCTCCCCTTCGTCCGCGACGACGACCGTGACGGGCTGAAAGGCGCGGCGCACGGGATGGTATGCGAGTTTCTTACGCAGGTAGTAGTCCACAATAGTCCAGCCATGGGTGACGGGCCACGAGTCGTTATACATCCAGAAGATGGCCGATGCGGAATCGTACATGCGCCGGCGGTAGTTGCTGATGTATTCCGCCAGCCCCTCGGCGTGCAGCAAGCCGCTGACGAAGGCATACTCCTCCCATGGCATTGACAGAGGATCAAGGCCCGTCCACAACTCCACCGTTTTATACGCATGCCCCAATTCTCCGGGCGTGCTATCGTGGACAGCGAAGGGATTGTCGTGATGATCCCAGGAGGGGGAGTAGAGGTAGCGCTCGTTTTCCGGCAGGAACTGCCGCAGTGTTGCAGGAGAAGAGGCGCCGAGTACGCCACCTTCATTCGGGAAGCGGTCAATATTTCCACGGTACTTCCAGAAATCGGCGCCGCCCGGCTCCATCGAGACGGTCCACGGGTGCTGATCGCCGACGGTGGGGTCGTTGGGCGTTTTGTAATCGGGCGACCAGGGAGAACTCATCCAGTGCAGCGTGACCGGATCTTCGGCGGCGAGGATGCGCGGGATGTCGCGATGGAAGATGACATAGTGCGGGTGGGCAGGGGTGTTATTGTCGTACCCCCAGCTCCAATCGCCCCACTCGATCTCGTTATTGCCGCACCAGACCACCAGCGAAGGGTGATGGGCCAGCTCGCGGGTGATGAAGGTCAACTCGGCGCGCACTTCGGCGGCGAAGGTGGGGTCGTGAGCGGGATATTGCGCGCAGGCGAAGGCGAAGTCATGCCAGACTATCATTCCATGCTCGTCGCAAAGGTCGAGCAAGGCGTGAGGGGCATATTCCGCCCCGCCCCAGATGCGCAGGGTGTTGAAGTTCGCAGCGAGGGCAAGCTGCACCAGCTTGTCATAACGCTCGACGGGCACCGCGCTGTAGAGCATATCCGGCGGCACCCAATTGCCGCCTTTGCAGAAGATGGGGCGGTTGTTGATATGTAAAATGCAGTAACGGCCTTCGATGGGATGGGGAGACTGGTCCATCTCCACGCGGCGCACGCCCACTTTGCGGCTGAAGGCCTGCGTCTCCCCGTCAATCGCCAGCGAAATTTGCACGGCATAACGGAATTGCTCTCCCTGGCCAGCCGGCCACCAGAGGCGCGGATTGTCGAGGGTGATGACGGCTTCCGGGCGATTCTCTCCCGGCTCGAGGGTGACGGGGACGGCGACTTCCTGATCAGTCTCAACGATGCGCGCGCGAAGGGTACCGTTCAGCGACACAGTGGTCGGGTTCTCTACCGTCAAGCGGGTGGTGACCGTCGCGGTGGAAAGGTCGGCGGCGGGCACGGCGAAGGCCGTCGCCTGCGCGGCGCGAACCGCCGCG
>JAKIYB010000204.1 GCA_022708765.1 Armatimonadota bacterium
CAACCGCCAGCGCCTTGTCGCGAAGGACGTCACCCCCTGGCGTGGCGGCATCGGCCTCTACACGGAAGGCGAGACGATCTTCGACGACGTGACCGTCTACGGCCGTGGCGTGGGACGAGACCTGCTGGATGAGCAGCACACCGTGCAGCTCTCCGCGCGGTATCAGCAGGACGAGAAGGGCATGGCGGAATGGGCGGCCAGCGCTAACGACTGGATGCCGCATCCCGCCGTGCCCGCGCTGCGCCTGCACCGCTGGGATTATTTCGGCGATCACCGCCTCTCGCTCACGCTCACCCCCGCCGGCGACGGCGGGCTGGAAGTCGTCCTCAACAGCGACGGCAAGGACGCCGCCAGCGGTATTCGCGCATTGCTCACGCAGCAGGGGAAAACACTCGCCTGCACGCTGCGCCACGGCGGCAGGACGCTGGTGGCGAAGACGCTGCCCGCGCTGGAGGCGAAAACCGCATACGGCGTGCGCCTGCGTCGCGAAGGGAACCGTGTCGCCCTGGAACTTGATGGCGAGACAATCCTCGCGGCCAGCGCTCCCGCGACGGGCTTGCGCCCCGCTTACAAAATCGAGGGCGCCTTCATGGTCAGCGACGTTGCCGTTGTCGGTACACAGGTCATTGACGAAACCTTTGCCGACGCCCCCACCGACTGGCTGGCGGAGGGCACGTGGATGCCCACCACCCGCTGGTCGTGCAGTCCGCAATGGTCCTTCCTCGGCGGGTGGAGCCGCGGCGACGCCGTCCTCTGGCACAAGCAGCGCTTCACTGGCGACCAGTCTTTCGAGGTCTACCTGGCGCCGAAGATGGAGTACCCACGCGAGCGCCGCACCTACGAATACCACTTCCGCGATCTCGGCGTCACCCTCTGCGGCGACGGGCATGATCCGCGCGGCGGGTACGCCGCCGTTTATGGGCTGGACGGCGCGCGCACCGTGCTGCTGCGCAACGGCGTGGAAGTGGCCGCCGCGGCCGGCCTGTCGCCTTCGCACGCAGCCGGCGGACATACCGCGTGGTACGGCGTGGCACTGCACAAGCGCGGGGCGCGCATCGAAGTTGCCGTTGATCGAAAAGTCGTGCTGACCTACACCGATCCCAAACCTCTTGACGGCGGCGTGCCGGCGGTCTGGACCACGGACAACGGCATCGCCGTCGCCCGCGCGCGGCTGCACTTCGCCAACCCGCCCACGCCGCGCACCGATCCGCAGGTGGCACTGGACAGCCCCTGGCAGCCGGAATGGGCTGACATCGGCCGCCCGTTGACGCTGGCTTTTCCCGGCGCGATGGCGACCTCCGGCAAACCGGTGCGGCTGACGGTGACGCCGCGCGCGGCGCCCGCTGGCGAGGGCGCGCCGACGGTGGACGGCGCGACAGTCACCCTCACGCCGAAGGTGGCCGGCGAGCACTGGTATCGGATTCAAGCGACGGACGGCGAGACCGTCTCCCCGTCGTACCACCTCTCGCTGCCCGTCTTCAATCCGGCGCTGGGCCGCGACGACTCCCGCGCGGTGGTGCTCTACCGTTTCGACGAAGGCGGGGGCGGCGTCATTCACGACCGCGCCGCCGCCGGCCCTGCCGCCGACCTGCGCATCCCCGACGACGCGACCGCGGAATGGCTGCCGGGCCGCGGGCTGGCGCTGCGCGGGGTGAATCACATCCGCAGCGCGGGGAAGGTGGAGAAGCTGCTGGCGCTGGCCGAGCGCCGCGCCGCCACCTTCGAGTTTTGGATCAGCGCCGCCACCATCTTCCCGCCATCCGACTGGCACGGCTACCTGCTCACCTGGGAAAAGCCCGGCGACCCCGCGCGCAACCTCGCCGTCGCGCAGATCAGTTCCAAGGTGATGCTCATCCCCGGCGGCGTGCCGTTCATCCCGCGCGGCCGCTTCCATCAGGATACGCTGCAGAGCGGCGCGCTCTTCTCCGGCTACCGCACCGGCCTGCAGCATATCGTCTTCACCTGGGACGGCCGCCTCACCCGCTGCTACCTGAACGGCGCCAGGGTGGGCGAGCGCGCCACTCCGTGGAAGCCCGACGCCTGGAGCCCCGACGCCGTCCTCACCCTCGGCAACCAGCTCAACCCGCAGCCGCGCAACTTCGACCAGTACATCTACTACCTGCAGGTCGCTCCCTACATCCTGAAAGACCAGGGCACCGGCGAACACGCCTTCCTCGGCGCCTTCTACCTGGCGGCGGTGCATGACCGTTGCCTCAGCGATGCGGATGTGGCGCGGCACTATCAGGCGGGGCCGGGCGCGAAGTGACCGCCATACCGCGAAAAAAGGAAAAGGTAACCGTTCAGGTGCCCCCTTCTCCGTGTTGACCTTTCACCCCACGCATGGCCGCAAACCGGCCAGCCGGCTGGTTGCCCCGCGCTACACTGAGGCTGATGGAGACGACGGAGCCGCCGGGTCTGCTACCGGCCTGCCTGATCCCCTTCGCCATTTCCGCGGAGGACTGGGGGCGGCGACGCCCCCAGCGTGCGCCGCGCGCTGACGACGCTGGAGGACGAATGCGCCCGCCTGCGCGAACAGGCCGGGCAGACGTCCCGGATTTCCTCCAAGCCGCCCGCATCCGCTCCCCCGCGCGTGCTCTACCGGCACACCAGCTTCGGCACGCGGGGCGACGCAGGCAGCCGCGCCGTCGAACGTCTGCTCACCGTGTCACCACCTGCCGCCAGCGGCAACGCAACGTCCTCGCCTACCTCACCGCCGCCCTGGAGGCTGCCCTCCAGGGCCAATCCGCCCTCACCTCGGCATAAGGTGAAGACCCCCTGAACGGTTACAACAATCTTTTTATTTGAACTCGCGCCTTTGCGCCGGCGTCTACCCGATGCAATCGGGGCGTGAGACCATTACCCCCCATTTTGCGATTTTGCACAAAAATGGGGGGTAACGGCGGGTAATCACCAAATCGTCATCGTTACAACTCCGTTATGTGGATGCGCAGTAATTCGGTGACTGCCTCCCAGATGCAATCGGGGCTAGCTGTCACCGAATTACCCTCCGCGCACGCTCACAGTTTTATACTTAACGGAGTAGTAATGACTACGATGACAATGACGTTTCCACCACCCCGCACAGGTCATATTCATACCCGTATTCAATCCGCGCGGTGACGAACTGGCCGGGCTGCAGGGAGGCCTGGTCGAGGGTGCGCAGGAAGACCTGGCCGTCAATCTCCGGGGCGTCGGCGTAGGAGCGGCCAGCAAAGGGGTAGCCGCGCTGGGGGGAGGCGTCGGTCGGTCCTTCCACCAGAACCTCCAGGCGGCGATTCTGCAGGGCGCGGTTCTGCTCATGCGAAATGCGCTGCTGCAGGCGCATCAGGCGGTCCACGCGTTCGCACTTCACCTCGTCCGGCACCTGATCGGGCAGGTCGGCGGCGGGAGTGCCGGGCTCGCGGGAATACGCGAAAGCGCCGGCGCGTTCAAAGCGGAACTCCTCGACGAAATCGAGCAGTTCTTGAAACAGCGCCTCCGTCTCGCCGGGGAAGCCGACAATGAAGGTGGTGCGCAACACGAGTTCGGGCAACGTCGAGCGCAGTGTCTGCAGCAGCGAGATTGTTTCCGCCTTCGTCACCCGCCGGTGCATCGCGCGCAGCATGGGGTCGGCGATGTGCTGCAGTGGGATGTCGAGGTAGGGTATCACCTTCTCGTTGCGTGTCAGCGCGGCGATGAACGCGTCGTCATAATGCGCGGGGTGAGTGTAGAGCAGGCGAATCCAGCGCACGCCGTCTATCGTGTTGAGGGTATCGAGTAAGCGATCCAGGCTGCGTCGCCCGTATAGATCGTCGCCATACCGCGTGGTATCCTGCGCGATGAGATTCAGTTCCTTCACCCCGCGGGCGGCGAAGGCGCGCGCTTCGCCGAGGATATCCTCCAGCGGGCGGCTCCGGAAAGCGCCGCGGATATCGGGGATAGTACAGTAGGTGCAGCGGTTCTCACAGCCGTCGGCCACGCGCAGATACGTCCATGCCTGGCCGGTAGTCGGCGTGCGCCGCAGGTAGTAGCTGGCATCGCCCGCCGGGGTGAGTTCCACCGGCGTCACGTCAAGGTCGCCGTCCATCGCCGCGCGAATGTCGGTGTAGGTGCGTACCCCGAGCAGGGCATCAATCTCCGGGAAATCCTGCCGCAATTGCTCACCCAGCCGCTCAACCAGGCAACCGGTCACCACCAGCCGGAAACCAATGCGTCGCTTTGCGCGCACGATTTCCTCGATCTCGCCATAGGCTTCCTGCACCGCCGCGCCCAGAAAACCGCAGGTGTTGATGAGCACGCATCCCGCTTCACTGAGATCATCGGTGAGGTGGTAGCCCGCTGCGTCAAGCTCCCCCAGCATGCACTCGGTATCCACCCGATTCTTCGGGCAGCCGAGACTGATGACGTAAAGCGCGTGCGGATTGGGCCGGCGATGGAGGCGACGAGAAATTTTCATCGGTTTACTGTGTTTATGTAAAAAGCGTACCGGATTCCCGCGTCACCGTCAAGGCCGACAGCGCGTCTGCTCAATCCGGCGGTGGGGATCGGGAATGATGGCGATGACGCATTCGATCAGCAGGGGAGCGTTCCGTATCTGTTGAATAGCGGTATTATGGGAGAGAGGCGTGTCATCCTGCTGCTGCTCGCGTGCCTGTTGCTCGCGGGGGCGCGCGCGGTAGAGGGATGGGTAAGTCCGATGCAGGCGCAGATGCCGAAGTTGACCCTGGCCGAAGGCGGCGCGGGCGCGCGGCATCCGCTCGTGTGGGCGTGCGCGTCAGGCATGAAAGACGCCGCCACCTTCGGCTACGCGCGTAATCCAAATCCGCCGCCGGGCGCCTACGCGCTGATCCTGCGCGTAAAGGTAGCGGATAATACGGTGAAGCGACCGCTCTTCCGCGTCTATATCGCCGAGGAACCGGGAACGGCGCTGGCTGATGTCACTTTCTACGCGACCGATGTGCCCGTCGCCGGCGCGTATGCCGACCTGCGGGTTCCGATGATGAAGACCGGCGCGGCATCAGCGCTTTCCTGGCAGTTCGCCTATCTGGGCACCGTGCCGCTGTGGGTGGACGAAATTGCCGTGCTGCCGCTGAACGCGCGCCCCGGTGGCCCCCCGCCGGTGGAGATCACGCGTTTCCGCACGCCGAAACTCCTCTACTGGAGCGACGACTTGCCCTCGCTGGAAGTGACGGTACGCAACAACACTACCGAGGCGCAGGCGGTGACGCTGGAGGTGACGGGTGAAGCGGGCTTGGAGCAAGAAGTGCTGCGCGCGGAACAGCCGCTGGAACTGGAGCCCGGCGCTACCGCTTTTGCCGAAATACCCTGGCCGCTGCGCGGGCGACAGTACGGCTTCACGCTGCGCGGACGACTGCTGCGTGGCGATGAAGTGCTGGATGCGCGCAGTCAAATCTTCGCTATCGCCGATAACTTCAACATGGTGAGTCAGTACGCGGTATTGATGCCGGAGATGGATCTGACGACGTTCACCAATGTGTTGGATGGCTACCGCGCGACGTATATCGGCGCCGTCGAAATGACGGGGTGGGCCGCGAGCGATTTCGCCGGCCTGGCCCCCGACCGCGAGCAGTGGATGGCTGGCGCGCGCCTGGTTGAGCGCGAAGGCTTGCGAGACGTGCTGAAAGCCGTCCGCGGACTTGGTTTGCGCGCGCTGACCACGAGTGACCTGACGCTGTCTGGCCCGGATGGCCTCGCCTGGGCGCGCGCGCATCCGGAAGAGACGGCATGGGAAGGCGGACGCTATGACGTTGACCTGCTCGACGCGCAGCGCGCCGAGGATGTGGAGCGCGTGCGACAATGGGCTGATGCGACGAGTGCCCTTGCGCTGAATCTCGCCAACCCCGCGGTGCAGCGCGCCGCCATCGCGGAGGCGCTGCGTTCGGTAGAAGTGTTCGGCTGGGATGGTCTCCGCTGCGCGCCGCTCACCATTCCCGCTGGCAAGAATCTGCTGGGGAGGGAGTTCACCACGGCGGCGAAGAAGATGGGTGATGCGGGCGCGAGCCTGACACGCGGCCTCCGCGCCGCGCTGACCGCGAAATACCCGCGCTTTGTCGTCGGCGGCTCCCCGACGGATGCGGCGCGCAAGGCGACGGCGGACAAAGGCGGAATGCTCTTTGACGGGGAGATTGGGCAGCGCTTCGCCGGCGCGTGCTGGGAGGAGGTCGCCAATGAGATGCTCTTCGCGGCCCGTGCCGCGCGTGATGAGGGAGGGTATCAGGTGAGCCGTATTGCCGGCGGCATACCGGCGCTCTGCTGGGCGGCGCGGCCGTATCCCTATGTACTGACGCTGGCGGCGGGGGCGCACGTCGCCGATGCTTCACCCGCGCACGGCATGAGCCGGTACTGCGCCTTCGCCATGCGCTACGGCGAATTCCTGTACGACGTGAAGGCGCGGCCGCTGCTGGGCGAAGTGAATCCCTTCGGCGTGACGGCGCCGGTGTGGTGGCAGGGGTACGTTACCGTGCGCCCGCTGCCCGGTCGCCGGCTGCAGTATATCGTCAGCCTGGTGAATCCCCCGGCGGGCGAGCGCACGGATGAGGTGATTGCGCCACCGAAGGTGCGGGAGAACATCCTCGTCACCTTTCGCTTGCCACAAGGGGAACGTCTCGTTGGCGCGTGGGCACTAAGCGCGGAACCGGAGCCGCGTACCGTGGCCCTGGAGCCGCAAGTCGGAGAGGCAATCACCCTCACCGTGCCGCGCCTGGAATACTGGACGATGATCGTGGTGGAAACCGCGCCGGAGGAGGTGAAGAAATGACATCCTCCCGTGTCGGTGAGAGGCGAAAATGGGGACGGCAACGAATTTCTTTCCTCCTTCTGTCTTGTTTACGACCAGTTGGCGGCGAAATTCGTTACCGTCCTCATTTTTCGCTTGTGGTGTTCTTACTGCTCACTATCTCGGCGTTCGCGCAAACTCCACGCTGGAGTTATGCGAATGGCACGTCTCGCCTGCTCTTGCCGGGTGAATACGTGGCAACCTTCCGCCTGAAGGTATCTGACAACACGAAAGGAGAACAAGTCTTTCAAGCAGTGTTGGAGAACACCGAGGCGAAGCTTGCCATGCGCGCAAATCAGTTTAACGCGGCGAATGTCGCACGGGAATTTCCCGTTTCCTTCACGTTGAAACGGCCTGTGGTGGCGCGACTTAACGTTGCCACCTCGTCTGTACCGGGGGTAACGGTTGCGCTGGAATCAGTCACCGTGACGCAGGTGCGTGCCTTTGGTGATGATGAGCAGATTCGCCTGCTGAACGTGCCGCGTAAAACGCCTTACGTGCTGCCCACGGACGCTAGCGGCATCTGGTTAATGCGCGGGCTGTATCACGAATACTGGCGTGTGCCTGATGTGGCTCCCTTCATCGGCGACCTGCGCACCGGCGCGGTGTGCGTAGATGAGAACGGTGCCCACTTGCGCGATGCTCCGGTGACGCTCGACGAGTTGGCCGATTGCCGCGTAATGGTGCTGGCGAATGTGCCGGCGGGGGCGTTCACCATCGAGCAGCGTGCCCTGCTGGAAGATTTCGTCATGGCGGGCGGCGGACTCATCGTGCTGGGCGGGCCGTATGCGTTCGGCGGTGGTGGCTATCATGCCAGCGACATCTTTACCCGTCTGCTGCCGGTGACGCCGGCTGGCGTGTATGACATGCTGAAACACCCCGC
>JAKIYB010000205.1 GCA_022708765.1 Armatimonadota bacterium
CCTGCTGCGCGAGGGGCCGCCGATGGCGCGCGTGGACGCGGTGTCCCGCGCGCTGATGCCCGCCACCGGCGAGTTCGCCGATTTTGAGCTTCGCCGATAACCGAAATGTCACGCGCGAGGGCAACATGCCGCGCGCGTTTCCGCGCATAATACGTCAGGAAGAACAGGATGAGGATCATGCCACAGCTTCAGACACTGGCGAACGTGTATCCCGTCACGCTCATCGGCGACGGCGCCGTTGAGGTGACCGGCGTCGCTTACGATTCCCGCCGGGTGCGGCCGGGCGATCTCTTCGCCTGTTTCCCGGTGGGAACGAAGCATGGCCACGACTTCATCCCGCAGGCGCTGGCGGCGGAGCTGCACGGCCGTCCCGCCGATGCGCTTACCCTCATCGGCGTCACCGGCACGAACGGGAAGACCACCACCACCACGCTGCTGCGCGCGATGCTGGCGGAGGCCGGCCTGCGCACCGGGCTCATCGGCACGCTGAAGTATCAGATCGGCGACGAAGTGCTGCCCGCGCCGAACACCACCCCCTTCGGTCCTGACCTGCATGCGCTGCTGGCGCGCATGCGCGCCAACGGCGTCACCCACGTGGTGATGGAGGTGTCGTCACATGCCCTTAGCCTGCATCGCGTGGCGGGCTGCCGCTTCCGCGCCGCCGCCTTCACCAACCTCACCCAGGACCACCTGGATTACCACGGGACCATCGAGGCCTACCGCGAGGCGAAGATCAGCCTCTTCGCCGATCCGCGCTATCAGCCCGAAGAGGGGATGATCAGCGTGCTGAACGCCGACGACCCAGGTTGCGACATTTTCGCCGCCCGCGCGCTGGGACCGGTGCGGAGCTTTGGGCTGGCCGCGGGTGATTACGCGGCCGCTGATCTCGTCATGCGCCCGGATGGCAGTACCTTCACGCTGCGACATCCCGATGGCGAGACGTCGGTGACGCTGCAACTCGTCGGCTCTTTCAACGTCTCCAACGCCCTCTGCGCGCTGGCGTTGGCGCTGGAGATGGACGTGGCGCCGGAGGCGGCCGCCCGCGCGCTGGCGGGGGTGCCGCCGGTGGACGGCCGCTTCCAGCGCGTGCCGTCGGCGCCGGACCAGCCGGCGGTGGTGGTGGATTACGCGCATACCCCGGATGGATTAGATAAAGTGCTGGCCACCGCGCATGAAATCGCGCCGGACCGGGTGGTGGCCGTCTTCGGCTGCGGCGGCGACCGCGACCCCGGCAAGCGCCCGCAAATGGCCGCCATTGCCGCGAAGTGGGCGCGCGACATCGTCGTCACCAGCGACAACCCGCGTACCGAAGACCCGCTGCGCATCATTGACATGATCATGGCCGGCTTCACTGCGGAGGATCGCGCCCGGGTGACCGTCGAGCCGGACCGCGCCGCCGCCATTCGCCTGGCCATCCACCGCGCCCGCCCCGGCGACCTCGTGGTCCTGGCGGGCAAGGGGCACGAGACGTACCAGCTCTTTAAGGACCATACCATCCATTTCGACGATCGGGAGGAAGCCGCGCGCGCGCTGGCCGACTATGCCGGCGCCGCCAAATGTCATGATCACGCCTGACGAACCCGGCTCGCATACGCGCGGCATGCCCCTGCGACGGCGATTGCTGATTTCCTCGCTGCTGGGCGCGGTGCCCTTGATCCTGCTGGGGGCGATCCTGCTCGTCATCTACTACCGCGATGCGCGCGAAAACGTGCTCGATCAGAATCTCGCTCTTGCGCGCGTCGGCGCGACCTATGTGCGGGGATGGGTGGAAGGTAACTTGCGCACCCTCCACACGCTGGCCGGCGCCAACGAGACGGTAACGGGTTCAATCGCGGAGAAACAAACACTCGTGGAACGCCAACTGCGCCTGCAGGAAGACTGGGAGAGCCTGTTTATCGTCGGTCCTCGCGGCGAGGTGATCGCCACTACCGACCGACAGCTCATCGGGGGGAATGTCGCGGAGCGTCCCTACTTTTCGCAAAGCCGACAGACCAATGCTCCCGTCGTCACGAATCTGTTAGCCAGCCTGGGTACCGGGAATCCCGTGGTGATCTTTTCCTACCCCATCATGCGAGAGGGACGGTTCGCCGGCGTGGTGGGAGCCGTGGTCCCCTCACGGGAATTGACGGTCTCTTTTCAACAGCTTGACCTTCCTGATGAAACCATCATCGCGCTGCTGGGCAGCGACCACCGGCTTATCGCGCGCACGGATACCCCTGAATCACGAATTGGAGAGCAGGTCTACGGTTCGGAAGACCCATTCATCTTCTCCGGTCGCGCGGGACGTATCGTCGCGACCAGCCCCTTCACCGGTGAGCGTATGCTCGTCGGCTACATGCCGGTGCGCGGCACGCCGTGGACGCTGGTGATCGCCACGCCGCTGGTGATGGTGCTGGCGCCCGTTTCACGCACGCTGGCACTCTTCCTGGCGCTCACCTTCATAGTGCTGGTGCTCACCATCATCTGGTCGCTCTATTCGGCGGGGTACCTGAGCCGGCAGATCGCTGGACTGGCCGCCGGCGCGCGCGAGATCGGACTGGGCAATTTCCAGACACGCGTGCAGGGTCACGGCGGGCCGGAGCTTGAACAGTTGGCGCAGTCCATCAATATGATGGCGGCAAACTTGGCGGTGATTGACCGGCTGAAGGCTGACCTGCTCAGCATGGTCTCTCACGAACTGAAGACACCGCTGACCACTATCCGCGGTACGCTGGAAATGCTCACCGCGGGCGTAATTTCGCCGGATGATCCTCGCACGGTGGACCTGCTGCGGATGGCTGAACGGCAGGCGCTGCGCCTGCAGGATCAGATTGAAAATCTGCTGAGCGCCGCGCGCGAGGAAGCCGGCGCGCTGGAAGTGGCGCCGCGTGCCGTGCCGGTGAGCGCCATCGTGCAGGCCGCTGTCGTCCAGTTTGCCGATCCCGCCCGGGAACGCGGCCTTGCCCTCACCGTGGAGATGCCGGAGGAGCTGCGCGTGCGGGCGGAAGCGCCGAAAGTGGCGCTGGCGCTGAACAACCTCATAGATAACGCCATCAAGTTCACCGAAACGGGCGGTATTACCGTGCGCGTCACCCGGGATGACGGTCAGGCCATCATCGCGGTGACCGATACCGGTATGGGATTAACCCCCGAAGTGCGGAGCCATCTCTTCGAACGCTTTTATCAGGCGGAATCGCTGCTCACCCGCCGTGCCGGCGGCAGTGGCCTCGGGCTGTATATCGTCCGCGCCGTTGCCGAAGCGCACGGTGGCCGCGCCTTTGCCGAGAGCGCGGGGCCGGGCAAGGGCAGCACTTTCGGTTTCACGCTGCCGCTGGCGGAGTGAGCGCGCGCCGCCTGCCCCGATGTCACCGCGAAAAGGTTGTTAACGGTCGGTGACGAATTGTTCCCCTACTTCTCCGGTCAACGCCGGAGTGACGTGCGAAATGGGGGCAGACACCATGAAACTGATCGGGATCGCCCTGCTGGGCGTGCTCTTGTTGACGGCGGGCGTCTTGGCGGCGGAAGAAGCCGCGGCGGTGGCCGCCCCGCAAACGGAGGTGAAGATGACGCGTATGGACGGACTGCTGGCGAAGCTGGCGAAGGGCGAACAGGTTACCATCGTCGCCCTGGGGGATTCCAACACGGAACTGACTTTTCACACGCGCGGGCATTTGAATTATGTCGGCCTGCTGCAGGCCGCGCTGCTGGAAAAATACGGCCCCAACCGCGTGATCATGATCAACGCCGGTTGTTGTGGCGAGGGCGCCGCCGGCGGGCTGGCGCGGCTGGACCGCGACGTACTGCGCTTTAAGCCTGACCTCGTCATCATCTGTTACTGGGACGGCCAGATGGCGCCCTTGCGGCAGATCGTCGAAAAGATTCGCGCCGCCGGCCCTACCGAGGTGCTGCTGCGCACGCCGAACCCGATCGTCGCGCCGAATATGCCCGCCGTCACCCCGCGCGTGGCGGCGGGCAACGAATGGCCCGGCACCGGCAAGAGTGTCGTGGCGGACAGCATTCTGGCGTTGGGGGCGGAGCTTGGCGTGCCGGTGGTGGACCATTACCACGCCTGGCTGGCGGCGGACCGCGCGCATGACGGCCCGCCGGCGACGAATCCCAACAAGCTGTGGATGCGCATGTCCGACGCCACCCACCCCGGCCCGCTCGGGCACCTGGCCTTCTACCGCGAACTCGCCCCGTATTTCGGGCTGCCCGAGAAACTCTCCTGGGAGTTCTAACGGGTTACAGATCTCTCGCCCTTCCCCCTCTCCCATGATTGGCCCTGCCCCGATGAAATCGTGGGAGAGGGGGGCAGGGGGTGAGGCCGAGCTGAGCATGCGGCAAATGAGCACGCTGATGCTCTTTGATATTTAAGTAGCGCTCTGCTCGGTACCCGGTTGGCCTGCGCGAGCCGGTGCGTCCCTGCGGAGGGACGCCTGGCCGCATGGCCTCGCAAGGGGGTACTTCAGTGTCCGCATTCCCTTACGCCGCTTTCGCCTCGCCCCACGGGTCGTTGCCGAGGACCATGGGCAGGTCGAAGATGGCGGACCACTCGGTAAGGCTGGCCTGATAGAGGCGCACGCGCGGATACCCGAGCAGGTATTTCAGCACGAACCAGACGGAGGAGCCTTCGCGGCCGGTGACGCAGTAGGTGATGACCTCTTTATCGGGAGTGACGCCCTGGCGCAGGTAGCGCTCGCGCAGAGCGTCCAGCGGCAGGTAGGCGCCGTCCGGGCCGAAATCCCACAGGTAGTTGTGCAGGATGGCGCCGGGGATATGACCGCGGCGGATAGTCGGGCCTTCGGTGCCGTTATATGAGGGGCGGGTGCGGGAATCCACCAGCACGACGCCGTCATCGCCGATGCGGTCGCGCACATACGGCATGTCGGCGAAGTAATCGGCGACGAATGATGCCGGGTACTCGGCGCGCGCGATTGCCGGAAACTGCTGGGTCAGCGGGCGGTCTTCATCATGCCAGCGCTTCATGCCGCCGTTCAGCACCGTCACGGATGGATGTCCGGTAACGGCGAGTGACCAGACGGTATAGCAGGCGCTGAGCTGATCGTCGGGATCGAAGGTGTAAGCCACCACCGGCGTCTCGCGTGTGATGCCCAGTTGTCCGAAGATGGCAGCCAGTACGTCGAGCCGGTGCATCTTGCACGGGATGCCCGCCTCGGTCATGCGCAGCGTTTCAATATGCAGAAACTGCGCCGTCGGGATGTGAAATTCCTCATAAACCGCGAAGCTGCCCCGGCAATCAAGCAGACGCAGATCATCGCGCCCCACCTGCTCCGCCAACCACGCCGTTGAGACGATGCCGTTCATAGACATACCCCCCGCGAAATTCTTCCCCATGTCGCGGCGCGCGAGTTCCCTGCATTGTCGCACTCACCAACAGTCACGCTTGCCCTATCCCCGTCATAATGAGCAGTGATGGACGCGCGCGGACCGCGACGAGTGTTGCACCCGGCTTACTACCGCCGCCTGCTGGTGGCGGTGAACGTTGCCGCCATCATCGGCGCGGTGATCGGAGTTGAGTATCTGATCATGCGCGCCCTGATTACCGCCTTTCCCGAGTTAACGGCCCTGCATGCGACATTCATTGATATCCTCATCCTCACCGCGGTGCTCATTCCCATCCTGTATTTCCTCAGCCTGCGTCCGCTGCTGGTGACGCTGGAGGAGACGGAACGGGAGGAGGAGACCGTTCGCGAGGCGGAGGAACGTTTCCGCCAGCTCGCGGAGGCGGCCTTCGAGTCCATCGTCATCACCGAGCACGGCATCCTGCTCGACGCGAACCGGCAGACGGAGGAACTATACGGCATGTCGCTGGAAGAGCTGCGCGGCACGCCTATCCTCGACCTGGTGGCGCCGGAATCGCGCGCGCTGGTGCGGCGACGGATGGAGACGGGCAGCGAGCAGAGCTATGAGGCACGCGCGCTCCGCGCCGACGGCACCGTCGTGCCGGTGGAGGTGCATGGCCGGCCCATCCATTACCAGGGGCGGCTGGCGCGGGTGGCGGCGGTTCGTGATATCACCGAGCGGAAAAAGCTGGAGGAGGACCGCGAGGTGTACCTGCACACGATCTCGCACGATCTGCGCACGCCGCTCGCTATCATCCAGGGACACGCGCAGTTGCTGCACGCCATTCTCGAAGAACGCGCGCTGGACGGCGAGCTGCGTGACAGCCTGTCCGCCATCCTGCGCGGCGTGCAGGGGATGAACGTACTCATTCAGGACCTGGCGGACCTGGCGCGGCTGGAAGCGGGGCAGTTGACGCTGAACCTGCGCGCGCTGGACCTGCAGCAGTACGTAGATGATCTGCTGGTGCGGGCGGCGACGATTCTCGACGTGAGCCGCGTCCAGATCGAAATGCCGGAGGAAGTGCCGCCGGTGCGCGCCGACTTCTTCCGCCTGGACCGCATCCTCATGAACCTGCTCAGCAACGCGCTGAAATACTCCGACCCCGGCACGCCCGTGCATATCATCGTTGAACCGCTGGAAACCACGGTGCGCATCAGCGTCAGCGACCAGGGGCGGGGCATCGCCGCCGAGGACATTCCCCACCTCTTCGGCCGTTTCTATCGCGCCCCCGGCGCCCAGCGCGAGGAAGGCATCGGCCTGGGCCTCTACATCACCCGCCGCCTGGTGGAAGCCCATGGCGGGCGCATCAGCGTTGAAAGTGAACTGGACGTAGGAAGCAGGTTCGCGTTTACCTTGCCGGTGGCGGAGTGATGCCGCTGGAGACCTCTCGCGCGCCGGGACTGTTCGTGCAGTTCCTCAAGCCGGCGCCTCTCCCAACTCATCGGACAGCCAGGAGCGGCCGCCGGGACGGATGAAGGTGTTGGTGATGGGCAGCAGGCAGCCGGCAAGATGGTCGGTCTGGCGGACGAGTTTGATGACCAGGCGTCTGGGTTTCGGACCGAAATCAAACGGACCGAGGGCGTGGTCGTGGGGCGACACCTCGCGCGGGGTCTCGCGGCGGAAGATTTCCTCGCCGTCGAGCCAGATGACCGCCGGCGCGCTGCTGCTGAAGTGGAAGGAAATCTGCATTGGCTTGGCGGTAACGAGGCGGCGCGCCAGGTAGAAGCAGGCCTGTCCGCGGAAACCGGCAAGGTCGGCGCCGGTGAAGAAGTCTTCGCCCAGCTCGATGCGCGCCGGCAGCTCGCCGGGGATATCCTCGCGCGGCAGGCGCGCTTCGTCGAGGTAGGGGAAATCCAGGCGGGCGTAGTGATTCCACGAGTCGCCCAGGTGGTCGGGCACGAAGATGGGGCTGTTCGCCCCCGCCGGCGTCAGGTAGGGATCTTCCGCGTCCTTCGTCGCGTCCCAGGTTTCCCAGTAAGGGCCATAGACGGTCCACTGCCGCGCGCCGCACAGACCGAAGGTGTGCGTGGCTTCCGTGCCGTCCTCGCCGGACCAGCGCAGCGTCAGCAGGTTACGGTCCCACAGCACCGCACCCGTGTGCCAGATCGCCGCGGTGACCTCGACACGCTCGCCGGGCGCGAGGGACAGCGTGCCGCTGGTCGCCGCGCCGTGCAGGTTCGCGGGTAGTTCCAGCGCCCATGTCCCGCTGATGGGGCGCGTCCCCGGATTCTCGAACACCAGGATAACCGGCGTGGCGCGTTCGCGCCAGA
>JAKIYB010000206.1 GCA_022708765.1 Armatimonadota bacterium
CATGGTGTACCAGAAGAGGTGCTGGCAGCGCAGGTTGATGCCGCAGGCGACCTGCCAGTCGCCCAGCGCCTTGTGGCCGGCGAAGGGGAAGTCCCAGCCCGTGCAGCCGTAGGTTTCGGTGAGCCGCCATTGGCGACCAAACTGCCGCGCGGCGGAAGACACCTGCTTGGCGGTGTTGAAGATGCGCCAGTGCTCGGTGAGCAGGTCCATGCCCGGCGCCTGCATGTATTCGTAGAAGCGCATCGCGGAGCCGACCACGTTCGTCTGCCGGATGAGCGTGTCTTCCTCCAGTACGTGGCCGGTGAAGAGCAGGTTGTTGTCCTCGCACCACTCGCCGATCTGACGCGAGAAGGCGTCCACGAAGAGGTAGGTGACGCAATCATGGTAATGGTAGCGCGCCGGGGTCACCGCCTGGCCGTCCACGTCGTAGACCAGTTCCACGAGATGGGGCAGCAAATCGTAACCGTAGCGCTGTTTAAAGACCCTGGCCAGCTTGCCGGTCCACGGCAAGCCGCGGCGTTCAAAGGTGTTGTTATCGGCGCCCAGCTTGTGGCCGTGGTTCGGCTCGTCAGTGAAAATGCCGGGCACGGCGCGGCCGAACTCCTTGCCAATCCGGCCCAGGTAGTCTTCATGGGTCGCCTTGATAAAGGCCCGCACCGCCTCGTGGCTGAGGGTGTCGAGGTACGTGTAGCCGTTGTACCAGGAGCTGCAGCCCTGCACCTGCACGCTGAAGCGCAGGATCACCTGGCCGTCCTTCAGTTTCTTCGGCGTCGTTCCCTTCGCGATGGGCGCCACGTCGCGCGCCTGGCTGCCCTCCACGGTGGCGGTGAAGGCGGCCAGCGTGTCGTTGTCCCACGTCAGTTCCTTCGGTTTCTGCAATATATCCAGCATCAACTCACGCGCGCGGTACTGCTCATGTTTTGTGACCAGCCCGCCCGCGGCGCCGGAGGGCCAGCGGTCCTCGTCATACAACCATGCTTCCATGCCGAGTTGCTTCGCTTCATCAATGCAGGCGTCCACGCAGGTGAACCAGTCGTCGGAAAGATAGGCGGTATCCAGCCCCACGCGGGAGTGCATGAAGAAGCCACCCAGGCCGGCGCGGTGCATGGAGCGAATCTGCCGGCGCAGTTCCTCCGGCTCCAGCTTGCCATTCCACGCCCAGAAGGGCTTGCCGCGATACGCCGCGCCGGGCGCGGCGAATTCCCGCAGAACGGACAGGGACATGACGATACCTCCGAAGGATAATAAGCGTTGCTGGTGTTTATTCCGCTTATGGAGAATGGTCCCTGCCGCGCGCATGAAAAATTCGCGCGGCAATTATCCGCCATTGACCTTTGTGCTGCCACCGGCGGCGGCGTCTTCCCGGCGGGCAAGAAGGTAGAGCAGCGACGAGAGGCGGTTTAGATAGGCGGAGATGGCGGGATTCGTCAGCTTGCCGTCGCGAGCGAGAGGGGTGACGCGGCGTTCGGCGCGGCGGGTCACCGTGCGGGCGTGGTCGAACAGCGCGCCGGCGGGGGTGTCGCCGGGCACGATGAAGCCGTCGAAGGGGGGCAGCAGCGCGGCCAGTGCGTCAATCTCCGCTTCCAGCGCCGCTACCTTCGCCGGTTCCAGCCTGGCGAGGAGTTTCGCCGGATCGAGCGCGGCCACCTCGCCCATGATGAGCGACAGCTCGCGCTGCACACGGAGCAGCAGGGTTGCGTCAGCGTGTTTCGCGAACGCCCGCGCCACGCCGATGGCCGACGACGCTTCATCCAGCGCCCCCAGCGCCTCGATGCGCGGATCGTCTTTCGGCACCCGTCCCCCGAAGAAGAGGGCGGTGTCACCGTGATCGCCTTTGCCGGTGTACCACATGGTTCTATCCTTTGCTGCCCGTACCAATCCATCCCGTTCGTAGTCAGGCACACAGCGGAGCGGAGTGCCGTCCGGGTTTGCGCTCGGTAACTATTCCTGAATGTGATCGGCACTCCGCTCCGCTGCGTGCCTGACTACGAACTCTATCCTTATTCCCACGCCGTAAAAAACGCTTCCGCGTTCTCCAGCGACGTCAGGTGGTCAATCTCGCACTGGCCGATGAGGCCGCCGTTGCGGTACAGCGTTTCCTTCATCTGTCGGGCGGCGGCGTGAATATCGGCGGGGGTGCCGTACGGGAGCAAGTGCTGGCGGTCGAGTTCGCCCCAGAAGGTGATTTTCCCCGCATACGGGGCGACGGTGTCCAGCCCCATGCACCACACCTGCGAGTTGAGGGCGCTGACGCCGATTTCGATGAGGTCGGGGTAAATGTCGGCGATGTAGCCGTCGCTGTGGAAGAAGACGTATTTCCCGGCGTCGCGGGCAATCGCGAAGAGCTCTTTGTAGACGGGCTTGTAGAATTCGCGCCATTTTTCCGGGCGGATGAGCAGTGCGCGCTGGCTGCCCCAGTCGTCGCTGAAGTTGAGGGCGTCAACATCGGTCTTCACCCAGCGTTCGGCGAGGCCGCGATAAAAAGCGGCCAGCCGGTCGCGTAGCTCATACACCTCGTCGCTCTCCTCGGCCAGATCCATATACAGCGCTTCGGTGCCGCGCAGGAACTGCATGCGCTCGAAGATGTTGCCGACGGTGCCGAGGATGAACTTCTCTCGGTTATTCGCGATGCCGGCGGCGGTGTTCTCCCAGCCGCGGTCGAGAGTCTCCATCGGCCATTGGAAGTCGCGCAAGGCGGCATAGTCGGCGAAGACGGGCTCCTTCACCTCACCGATGATGCCCTCCGCCAGGTTCAGCCACTCGCACCCCCAGGCGTCAGTGAAGGTGCCCAGGTTATACGTGCCGATTTGAAGGTAGGGGTTGTCATACGGCGCCCCCGCGAAATCGGTGGGATGCTCCCGCAGCATCGCTCCCAGCTCCGCCTCGCGCCCCTTCCACGAGCGCGGCAGAATCCAGCAATCGAGCGGGATGCGATCCGGCCCGGAAAAGTTCAGCGTGGCGATGACGCGTTCACGGCTGGTCATGGTTTCGTTCCTTTTTCATGCAGGATATTGGAGGGCGAGACTCCGTCGAGCCGCGTGCATAAGGACAAGAATCGAATACAGATATACGATTGCGCGTAGCACCCGCGTATATGGTATATAGATTTTCGATGCCGGTACCTACGCGCGCGGCTCGACGGAGTCTCGCCCTCCAGTATTATCAGTTACACTCCGCCACCAGCGGTCCTGCCAGCTCTTCCAGGAAGAAGAGGCGGCCGGGGAGAGTGGGCATGAAGGTGCTGGGTACCCACGGGTCGGGGCCGTAGCGGAGGGTCATCCAGAAGCTCATGCCCTGCCACTGCATGCCGCGAC
Source organism: Armatimonadota bacterium (assembly GCA_022708765.1). Taxonomy (GTDB): domain Bacteria; phylum Armatimonadota; class Hebobacteria; order CAIYQO01; family CAIYQO01; genus JAKIYB01. Next base: position 3,315 of record JAKIYB010000206.1, read on the forward strand.
TGAGGGTGCCGTCAGCGCCGCCGATGATGCGGTCGGCCTGCAGGAAGAGGCCGGGGCCGATGGTGTTGGCGCGGCACGGCACCAGCGTGGTGCGGCTCTTAAAGCTGGTGATGGCGTTCTGCTCGATGGTGAGCGGGTGCAGTTTTGCCCCCAGGCGGTGGGTCTGCCGCTTCCACTCTTCGACGGACGAGAATTCCGCCGCGAAGTGCGGCTCCCAGAAGGCGATGTGGCAGACGCGGCCGATGCCGAAGATGACCTGCAGTTCGGCGCCCTCGGCTTTCAGCGCGGCGATGCGATCGGCGTAGGTGGGCAGCATCGTCTTCACGGCGAAGTGGCGCTGGTTCGCCGGCACGGTGAGGTTGCCCAGTGGGCCGTAGAAGGCGTCCTCCATCGCGTATTGGAACGCGCCGGGGTTGTCGGACGGCAGGGTGTTGCCGTCGCCGTCGCTCCATTCGTCCATGTTGAAGCCGTAGACGTGGTCGCATTTCACGCCCCACTCCGTGAGGAAGTAGACCGCCCACTTGTACATGCCCATCGGCCCGACGGGAAGGATGAGCGCCAGCTTTTTGCCTGCCTCGCGCGTGCGGCGAATCTGCAGCGCGATCTCGTGGCCGAGCATGGTATCGAAGTCGCTCAACGACGCGCAGGGGATGGGGTTGAAATCCGCGTGCCACCACGGCTGGCGGTCGAGCACCGTCTCCGGCGGGTTGCCGCAGCAGGCATCAATCTTCGCCAGGTCCCACCCGGCGGGAAAAAACCCCTCCAGCAGCGAGCCGTCGAGGGTGGAGATGAGGGTGATATTATCGGTGCTCATGGGCGCCTCCTGGTTTTTGGTAATTCACAGGATGGATAGGATAGTTAGGATATTTTGCCTTCGGGAGGGAAACCCCTGCTGGATTATTAACTTGAGAGGTCTATAAAGGTAATAGGTGGGCGGTTTGCCAACCTATTGTCGGAGACAGCCGTAGTAATCAAGTCCACAAGAGAGAACGCGAAAGATCGGAGTGGAAACCCATCCGCAGCAACTTCTATCAATACTACGGCGTTTTTCACCATCTCATCATCAAGTGCCGGCTCGAATGGATATCCTGAATCACCACCTGTGCGCTCTCGCCATCCCTTTTTCAAAGCTGCATGCTTGTCAGGTATACGCAGATGAATACGGTTCTTTTGTCTAAAGGTGTCTATCGAGTAACCTTGTTCGTCATTTGGATATATCATGACAGGAACCTGCTCACGGTAAAGACGCTTTTCGAAGTAGCGATAGGATATGCCATCTCTAACTGACTCACCGAAAGTATTCTGCTCGTCACGCCAGTCTTTATGACCCACGAGTGCAGGTGGGACGTGAATGCGCAGCAATACATCTTTTGCCACGCGGATGTCATAGTTTCGGATGGTTATTCGCAATGTTGCCACCCGGTACTCGTCATATTCATCGGCATGAAAAGTAAGCTCCACACTGGGTTCTAGGCCACGGGCAGTCGGCGATGCTGTGGCTTCACCGGTCACGCGCAGTGCCGCCAGAAGTTTATTCATTCCTGTATCCCAATCAGGATACATCTCGACCCATTGCAGGTCGTGGAGGGTTTCATCCGGTCCAATCGGGTTATCAGGAACCACACATTGGTTGAGTAGCACAGGGATTAGAAATGGATAATCATAGTGATGCTTGCGCAAACGAGCGATGGCTTGTGCCAGTTCTTCGTTCATCGTCGTTTCATGGCGTTGTTGATACTCGGCGGAGAAGCAGGCAAGGAAATATGTGCAATTGGCAATCGCTCGTTTGATTCCAGCCTTCCAGCGTCGTCCGGCGAGTAGGCTTTTCTGGTCGCACCAGACTTCGAATCCAAGGTCCGGAGAATCAAGTCGCTCAATCAAATGTGCGACAGCCTGCTCATTCTGACGGACATAGGAGATAAATATTGTCGGCTTCTGGGGAATATTCATGCCGGTGGTCCTCTCCGGTATTGCCACCCATCAGGGATTCGATGGGTGGTATTCTGAAGCTTTATGATAATTCGTTATCTGCACCACAGAGTCCTGCAGATCTCCTTGCAAGACGAACCACTTCTCTCGCCGGTTGGTTTGGTGGTGTGTATATGTCGCCTCCGACATCCCACACCCTACGCCAGCGACAACGGATCCGCATCCATCACCACCATCACGCCTTTGGGCGGGGTGATTTCTTGTAATGTGCGGGCGAGTTTGCGCAGGGCGGCGCGATCCTGGGCGCGGAGGACGAGGTGGTAGCGGTAGCGGCCGCGCAGGCGAGGGAGGGGGCAGGGGGCGGGGTCGTTGACGACCAGGCCGTCGGGCACGTCGCGGCCGAGGAGGGCTACGGCGCCGAAGGGATCTTCTTCAGGTTCGCCGGCAGGTTCGCCTTCGCGCAGGAAGTCGAGCAGGCCGGGGAGGGCGGCTTCCGCCATGACGGGTAGCGCGGTACGGCCGGCGCCTTCCTCGCGGGCGCGGCGGGCGAGGGCGGCAGCGACGGCTTTCACCTCGGACTCGCTCTCGCCGGTGATGAGGATGTTCACCAGATTCGTCAGCGGCGGCCAGCAGGCATCGCTCTCGCCCCGGCGGCGCAGCTCGAAGCGGTAAAAACGCTCGTAATCGTGCTCCACCGCACAGCGGATGGCGTCGTGTTCCGGCTGGTAGGTCTGTATGATCACCTCGCCCGGCCACTCGCTGCGCCCGGCACGGCCCGCCACCTGGGTGAGCAGTTGGAAGGTGCGCTCGGGGGCGCGGAAATCGGTGATGGCCAGCGAGTTGTCGGCGCAGATCACCCCCACCAGCGTCACTTTTGGAAAGTCGAGTCCCTTTGCCACCATCTGCGTGCCGATGAGGATATCCGTCTCCTCGCGGCCAAAGGCGCCGAGGATGGCGCGGTGCGAGCCCTTCGTCGTGGTGGTGTCGCGGTCAAGGCGCCCCACCCGCGCGGCGGGCCAGAGCTTGCGCACCTCCTCCTCAAGCTGCTCGGTGCCCACCCCGCGGAAGGCGTTGAGGGCATGCTTGCAAGTGGGACAGAAATCGGGCGGTTGGGCGGTGTAGTCGCAGTGGTGGCAGCGGACGGCGCGCGCCTCCTTGTGGTAGGTCACCGTCACCGCGCAGTTGGGGCACTGCACCTTGTGCCCGCAGCCGCCGCAGAGGAGCACCGGGGCGAAGCCGCGACGGTTGAGGAAGAGGATGGTCTGCTGCCCGGCGGCCAGCCGCGCGGCGATGGCCTGGCGTAGCGGTGCGGAGAGGATGCGCGCGCCGGAGGTCATGCGGCGCAGGTCCACCAGTTTTACCATTGGGAGAGGACGCGCTTCGATGCGCGCCGGCAGCCGCAGCAGCGTGTGGCGGCCCAGTTCCGCCGCGCGCATGGTCTCCAGGCTGGGAGTGGCGCTGGCGAGGACGACGGGTGCGCCACGCAGCGTCCCGCGCCGCAGCGCCACGTCGCGGGTGTGATAGCGCGGGCTCGATTCCTGTTTGTAAGAGGACTCGTGCTCCTCGTCAATGACGATGAGGCCGGGGTCGGGGCAGGGGGCGAAGACCGCCGAGCGCGCGCCCAGCACCACCTGCGCCTCGCCGGCGGCGATGCGTGCCCACTCATCAAAGCGCTCGCCGGGGGAGAGGTGGCTGTGCAGCACCGCCACCTTGCCGGGGAAGCGCCCGTGGTAGAGTTCCATCGCCTGCGCGGTGAGGCTGATTTCCGGCACCAGCACAATGGCTTGCCGCCCCAGCGCCAGCGTCGCCTCGATAGCGTGGAGGAAGACTTCCGTTTTGCCGCTGCCCGTCACCCCGAAGAGGAGGAAGGAGCGGGACTCCCGCCGCTGGGCCGCCGCGCTGATGGCCGCCACCGCGCGCGCCTGCTCGGAGGAGAGCACCGGCGGGGTCGCCTTGCGTCCGTGCACGCCCTCCCAGGGGTTGCGGCGCACGGCGGCGCGTTCCTGGCGCAGCCAGCCCTTCTCCACACAGGCATGCGCCACCGCCGGCCCCACCCCCGCGCGGCGCGCCACCTCCGACGCGGTGAGGGGGACGAAATGGGGATCGGTGACGTCGCCGGGCAGATGGTCGGCGGCCCAGCGCAGCAGCGCCGCCTGTTTCGCGGCGCGGGCGGGCAGTTCGCCGGCCACCTGGCTCAGCCCCTCAGGCGGCAGCGCGCGCAGCACGGCGCTCACCTCACGCTCCTTCGCGCGCTTGCCTCCCGCCGGGCGGATGAAGCCGTCGCGGCGCAGCGCTTCCAGCGCCGCCACCCCGGCGTCGCCGAAGCGCGTGGCGATGCGCGGGCTGTCC